>JAZBOM010000155.1:0-2504 GCA_036351205.1 Thermoleophilia bacterium
CATCGCCGGCGCCCAGGCGGCCGGCATGGCGGCGGTGCACTTCGTCGGCGCCAACAGCCGTGACGCCTCACGCTCCACGGCCGACGCCGTGGTGCGGCACTTCGAGGAGCTGCCGGCCGCCCTCGGCGGCCTCACCTGCGCGGGGTGCTGAAGGCGGCGGCGCGAGCGGCGCGAGAGACACGCGGCGTCAGACGAGGGCGGCGCAAGCGCCGCGGGTGAGCCGCAGCGTCGGGCGAAGGCGGCGCGAGCGCCGCAGGTGAGCCGCAGCGTCAGTCGACGAGGGCCGCGGCCTGCGTCAGCCGGGCCGCGGCCTCCTCGTGGCCGAGCAGCCAGAGCGACTCGAACAGCCCCGGCGTGACCTGCTGACCGCTCATCCCGAGGCGCAGCGCGGCGAAGACCGCCTTGGGCTTGACGCCGAGCTCCTCAGGGAGCCCGCGGACGACCGCCTCGACGCCCTCGACGGTGTAGGGGTCGAGAATCGATAGGCGCTCAGCCGCCACGGCCAGCGTGCGAGCCGCCTCGGGCGTGCGGGCGAGCTTGTCATGGGCCTCGTCGCTGAAGGCGAGCGGCCGGAAGAACCAGCCGGCGATCGGCACGGCGTCGGCGAGCACCTCGACCTTCTCGTGCACGAGCGGCGCCAGCGCACGCGTCAGGCGCTCCTGCTCGGGCGACGGCGCGGACGGCCGGGGCGGCGCCTCGTCGTTGACGGCCGCCGGCGCCGTCCAGTCCTGCGGGTCGGCGTAGAAGCCGGTGCGCGTGAGGTAGGCGACGAGGCGCTCGCCGAGCTCCTCGTCGCCCAGCGCGCGCACGAAGCGCCCGTTCATCCAGCGCAGCTTGTCGGGGTCGAAGATGCTGGCGCTGGTGCCGAGCTCCTCGACCTTGAAGCGCCGCACCAGGTCGTCGAGGGTCCAGCCGATCATCGACTCGTCGAACTCAGTGGAGAGGAAGCAGAGGTAGTTGCGCACCACCTCGGGCAGGAAGCCCATGTCGACGAGCTGCTCCAGCTTGGTGGCGCCGTGCCGCTTGCTCAGCTTCTTGCGGTCGGTGCCGAAGAGCAGCGGCATGTGCAGGAAGCGGGGGACCTCGGCCCCGAGCGCCGCGTAGATGGGGACCTGCTTGGGCGTGTTCGAGATGTGGTCGTCGCCGCGGATCACGTGGGTGATCTCCATGGTCACGTCGTCGACGACCACGGCCAGGTTGTAGGTGATGGTGCCGTCGGAGCGCTGCACGATGAAGTCGCCGACGGTCTCGCTCTCGACCTCGACGCGGCCGCGCAGCATGTCCTCGAAACCGATGCGGCCGTCGGGCACCCTGAAGCGCAGCGTCCACGGCTCGCCGCCGGCCTTGCGACGCTCGACCTCGTCGGCGCCGAGCGCCCGGCAGCGGCCGGAGTAGACCCAGGAGCGCTTCTCGGCCTGCGCCGCCTGGCGCTCGGCCTCGAGCTCTTCGGGCGTGCAGAAGCAGGTGTAGAGGTGGCCGCTCGCGAGCAGGCGGTCGATGTGCTCGTGGTACACCGCCTGGCGCTCGGTCTGCCGGTAGGGACCGTGCGGGCCGGGCACGCCCGGCCCCTCGTCCCAGTCGAGACCCATCTCCTGCATCGAGCGGACGATCTGGGCGATGGCCTCGTCGGTCGAGCGTGACGGGTCGGTGTCCTCGATGCGCAGGATGAACGTGCCGCCGCGCTGACGCGCGAAGATGTAGTTGTAGAGCGCCGTGCGGGCGCCGCCCAGGTGGAGGTAGCCGGTCGGCGAGGGTGCGAATCTGACGACGGTGCGGGCCATGGCGGCCCATGATACCCCACCCGCGCTGGGCCGGCCCGGGCGAGGCCGTGGAAGTGCCGCGGTCAGTCCGTCTTCGGCTCCACGATCGGCGGGTCGATCGGCTTGCCGAAGCGCGAGAAGGCGAGGGCGACCTCCTGGAGGAAGCCGTTGTCGTCGTCGAGCCGCACCAGCCAGCGTTCGGTCAGGTCGTGGACGTACCCGTCGTCCTCCCCCACCTTGAACTCGGCGATCGCGAGGCCCTTGGCGAGCGCCTTCTCGCTCTCCGCGGCGGAGAGGCCGAAGGTCTGCGCGAAGGCCGCCTCCATGTCGATCTCGACGCGTCCGCGGGCGTACTCGAGCGGGTCCATGGTCACGCGGATGAGCAGCATGCGCTGACCATCCTCCTCGCTGGTCTTCACGACCTCGGTCTGCGTCGCCATCCCGAGGTACCGCTCGATCTCCTTGCCGAGGTCGAACGGGACCGCCATCGGCGAGTCGGAAGCGCTCCACGGCTGTTCGGTGTCGTTGGCGTCCCGCGTGTAGTAGTTGACGCCGTCGACCGTCACGACCTCGAGCGCGCCGCCGCTGTCGTCGGCGGTGACGTCGACGACGTAGCGGATCTTGGTCGGCATCTCCAGGTCGCCCGACCCGGTGGCCGTGACCGTGCTGTTCAGCTCAGGGCCGTCGAAGACCAGCTGCGTACCGAAGGCGATGTGCGCGGTGAAGCCGTCGGGCGACATCTTC
>JAZBOM010000156.1:0-2337 GCA_036351205.1 Thermoleophilia bacterium
AAGGCCGCCGGCCTCCGGGAGACCACCAAGGTGATGATCGGCGGCGCCCCGACGACCCGCGCCTGGGCCGACGAGATCGGCGCCGACGGCTACGCCGAGGACGCGATCGAGGCGGTCAGCGTCGCCAAGGGGCTGGTCGGGGCTTCGTGAGCCCGACCCGCGACCGGGAGCTTCCCGAGGGGGCGGCCGCCGACGGCGGCCGCCCCCTCGTCGTTCCGCCCCCGCACGACGCCCGCCCCACGCAGGCCGCCGGTGCTCGAGCCCCGTACGCCGGCCGCGCCACCGCGCAGGCCGTTCGCCGCGCCCCGTCCGACGAGACCCGCACGCCGTGCCTCGGGCCACTCACGCCGGCCGCCCCGACGCGGTTCCTGTCGTCGGTCGCGCCGGGTAGAGTGTGCCTGCAATGACGCCACCACTTGACGCCTACTTCGACGAGGTCGAGGCGCGCTTCGAGCACGCCCTCGACTTCACCGTGGGCCTCGAGGAGGAGTTCCAGATCCTCGACCCGGCGACGCTCGAGCTGACGCCGGGCTTCGAGGAGCTGCGCGACGCCGCCGGGCCGCGGCTTGCCGACCGCATCAGCGGCGAGCTGATCCGCTCCGAGATCGAGGTGCGCACGCCGCGCACCCTGCACTTCGCCCAGGCCGCCCGGCAGGCGCTGCTCAACCGGGTCGAGCTCTTCCGCCTCGCCGACGAACGCGGCTACCGGCTGGCGGCGACCGGCACCCACCCGTTCTCGAGCTGGAAGGACCAGGCGATCATCGACACGCCGCACTACCGGCTCGTCGAGGAGCGCCTCAAGTACGTCGCCTGGCGCAACAACACCTGGGCCGCGCACGTGCACGTCGGGGTGCGCGGCCTCGACCGCGCGGCCGCCGTGTGCGACGCGCTCCGCGGGTACCTCCCTTACCTGCTGGCCCTCTCGGCGAACTCGCCCTTCATCGAGGGCGTGTGGACCGAGCTGCACTCGGCGCGCACGCAGACCTTCATGCGCATGTTCCCGCGCTGCGGGATCCCCGACGTCTTCGGCAGCTGGGCGGAGCACCGCCGCTTCTACGAGCTGCTGATGGCGACCAACTGCATCGAGGAGTTCACCCAGGTCTGGTGGTCGGTGCGCCCGCACCACCGCTTCGGGACCGTCGAGCTGCGCATCGCCGACGCCCAGACCGAGCCCTGGCAGAACCTCGCCGTCTCCGCCCTGAGCGTCGGCCTCGTCGCCTACCTGACCGGGCTGTACGACGACGGTGTCGCCCTGCCCGTGCAGCCGACGCGCTACGTCGAGGAGAACCTCTGGCGGGCGATCCGCTTCGGCCTCGACGGCAAGTTCGTCGACTTCGAGGCCGAGCGCGAAGTGACGGCGCCCGACGGCCTGCGCAGGCTGGTCGAGCTCGCGGCGCCCCGTGCCGCGGACCTCGGCCTGCAGCCGCACCTCGACGACGTCGAGCGCCTGCTGCGCGAGGGCAACGGGGCGCAGCGCCAGGCGGCCGCCTACCGGAAGAGCGGGTCCCTGCACGACGTGTTCGCTGAGGTGGTGGAGCAGACCGCGGACGCGGCGGCGGCCCTGTCCGCATCCGAGACAGGGGAGGTGTGACGGTGAGCGACGACGACCCGCGGCGGGACGACACGGCGCGGCACGACGACACGGCGCGGCGGGACGACACCGCGCAGCCCGACGGCGAGACCGTGCCGTCCCAGGAGGAGCAGGGTGGGACGGCGAGCGAAGAGCAGCGCCGGCGCGAGGCTCTGGAGGGGCTCAAGCGGCTGCGCGTCGCCGACCTCGTCGAGGAGATGCTCGTCGGGCTGGTGACCGTCGGCTACCAGAAGCTGGGCCTGACCGACCAGACGCGGGAGCTGCGCGATCTCGGCGACGCGCGGCTCGCGATCGAGACCCTGTGCGCCTGGATCGACGTTCTGGCCCGCGAGCGGGGTGACGAGGGACTCGCCGACCTGCGCAGCACGGTGGCGGCGATGCAGCTGAGCTACGCGCGCGCCGTCGCCGAGCCGGGCGCCGCGGAGGCGGCCGCGGGCGAGAATGCCGGCGCGGAGGCGGAAGGCACGGCGCCGGACGCCGCGGCGCCGGACGCCGCGGCGGGACCGGGACCCACCGACGACTGACACCGGCTCGCGGGCGCCCGGCTCAGGTCCCCAGGGGCGCCCGGCTCAGGTCTAACGACCGGATACGCTCAGGTCTCGGGACGCGCCGGGCTCAGTCCCCGGCGAGCGCCCAGAAACGGCACTCCTCGAGCTCCCCGCCGGGCTCGACGGTGATGAACTCCTCGTCGTGCGGCCCGGTGACGAGCTTCTCCAGCAGGCGTAGTGAGCCCTCGAGCGTGTGCA
>JAZBOM010000157.1:0-2110 GCA_036351205.1 Thermoleophilia bacterium
AGTGGGCGTCTCCTCGGCGCGGACGGGTCGCCACAGAACGCCACGGGTGAGTCCCTTTCGAGGGGGTGCCCGTCGGTGCCGCGGAGCGCGGCGCGGCGGACGATGCGCTCGACGCCCTTGGCGGCGACGTCGAGCCCGAGGCCGTAGCCCAGGCCACTCAGCTTGACGCTGATGTTGCTCTCGAGACCCCGCCGCTCGAGGGCCTCGAGAGTCTCGACGTAGGCCTCGGCGGCGGCGCTCGCCGCGGCCCGGTCGGCGACGTGCTCGCCGAGGATGTCGAGCGTCGCCGCGAGACCGTCAGCGCGCAGCGCGGTGACGGTGTGCAACGCGTCGTCGAGGGTGGTCCCGGCGACGTACGGCGCGCCGAGACGACGGACGATGGGCTCGGGCACGAACGGCACCGCCGCCGAGACCAGGCGGTCGAAGACCCCCGTCTGTCGGGCCCCGTTCACGCGCTCGGCCGCCGCACGGATGGACGCATCTCACTCCCCCTCGTCGCGCCTGTCGACCACGCCCGACGTCGACCTGCGCGGCCACTGCCTGCGCCGAGGCGACCGTGGCGCGGCTCGCGCAGGTCTCTTCATATGATAGCGGGTAGGAACGCATGCCCGCTTCCGGGCGCAGCCTCGGCCGGCGGCCGGGCCGCGCGCTCCGGCGACCGCGCGCCGCACACTGCAGCGGCGACGGGCACCGCTCGAGATCTCGCAAGGGACTCACCCGTAGCGTTCCGCGGTGACCCATCCGCACCGGGGAGACGCTCGTTCAGGGCTGCGGCAGCCCGAGCCCTTCGAGGAAAGCCGCGAGCTCCGCCGGCAGCGGGCTCGTGAAGCGGAGCTCGCGGCCGTCGTCGGGGTGCGCGAAGCGCAGCTCGGCGGCGTGCAGGAAGTGACGCGTGAGCCCCTCGGGGACCGCGCGCCGGCCGTAGGTCGCATCGCCGGCGACCGGGTGCCCCAGGGCGGCGAAGTGCACCCGGATCTGGTGCGTGCGCCCGGTCTCGAGGCGCACGCGGGCCAGCGTGTACCCCGCGCCTCGGGCGAGCACCGTGAAGTGTGTGACCGCGGGCCGCGCGCGCACACTGTGCAGGGCCATCCGGCGGCGGTCGCGCAGGTGCCGGCCTATGGGAGCGTCGATCGTCCCCTCGTCCTGGGCGAGCTCGCCGCAGAGCAGCGCCAGATAGGTACGGGCGATGCGCCGGGCGCTCATCGCCGCGACGAGACGGCGGTAGGGCTCCTCCCCGCGGGCCACGATGAGCAGGCCCGAGGTGTCGCGGTCCAGACGGTGGATCACCCCGGGGCGCCGCCCGTGGCCCCCGGCGATCCCGCGGTCGAGCAGCGCCTGTACCAGCGTGCCGCGCTCGTGGCCCGGTGCAGGATGCACCACCATGCCCGCCGGCTTGTCGACGACCAGCAGCCAGTCGTCTTCGTAGACGATGGGCACGGCGATCGCCTCCGCGACGAGCTCGGAGGGCTGGGGCGGCGGCCTCTCCCAGGTCACGGTCTCCCCCACCCGCAGCGTGTGGCCCTTGTCGACGGCCGCGTCGTCGACGAGCACGCGGCCCTCGGCGATCAGGCGCTGGACCGCGGCGCGCGACGCGCCGAGACGCTCGGCGAGGGCGGCATCGACGCGCCGCCCGGCGTCGCCGGCGGCGACCTCCCAGCGGCCGCGCTCAGGCGCGCGCGCCACGCAGCGCCGCCAGGAGGACCACACCGACGCCGGCGACGATGAACGCGTCGGCGAGGTTGAACGCCGGCCACCAGGGCGTGTCGAGGAAATCCAGCACCGCACCGTCGAAGCGCAGCCGGTCGACGAGATTGCCGGCCGCACCGCCGAGGATCAGGGCCAGCCCCACCCGATAGCGGCCGGGCGCCAGCAGCATCGCGACGGTCAGGCAGACGACGAGGACCGCGACGCCCGCGACCAGCAGGCCGCCCAGGTCGCGCAGGCGGCCGAACGAGACGCCGGTGTTGTAGACGAGGACGATCTGCGCGCCCCCCACGAGGTCGTAGGGCAGCGCGTCGGCGCCGCGCACCAGCCACTTCGCGAGCTGGTCCGCGGCCAGCGCCGCCAGGGCGATCAGCCCGGCGGCGACTCTGCTCTCAGGGATTCCCAC
>JAZBOM010000158.1:0-3420 GCA_036351205.1 Thermoleophilia bacterium
GGCGGTCCCGGCGGGACCGACCGCCGCGGGAGCGGCGAACTGGGCGCCGGTCTCCAGGCGGGCACGCCGCTCGGCGTCCTCGGCCTGCTGCGCCCCGACGTCGCCGCGGCCTTCGGCCTCGAAGACCTCGAGGTCCACGTGGCCGTGCTCGAGCTCGAGCGCCTCGACGCCGCGGCGGCGCTGCGCGGCGCCGGCTTCGAGGACCTCGGCACGTACCCGCCCGCCGAGCAGGACCTCGCCGTGGTGGTGGGCCGCGACGCGGCGGCGGCCGACGTGGTCGCCGTGGCCCGTCGCGCCGGCGGCAAGCTCACGCGCAGCGTGCGCGTCTTCGACGTGTACGAGGGCGATCAGATCCCGCCCGACAAACGCTCTCTGGCCTTGCGCGTCGTCATGCGCTCGCCGGAACGCACGCTGAGCGAGAAGGACATCGCCGGCGTGCGCGCCAAGATCCTCAAGGCGCTCGAGCGCGAGTTCGCGGCCGTGCTGCGGTAGAGGACGTCCGGCCGCGCACGGCGCGCGGCGCGGGGAGGGAAGTTGAAGGAACGGGGCGGGGGAGCGGTCTCCCCCCGCCCCGTTCTGCATTTCATGCATCGCAGAGCGTACGGGGTTGCATTTGTTGCGCCGCCCCGCTACAGTGCCCCGACGATGCACGGCACGGGCCACATCGAGTTCGTCTCCACCGCCGGCGCTCCCCGCGCCGGTCGCCCGCTGCCGCTCCCGGGTCGCCGCGCACGACGTGTGCGACCGTGCGTCGCCGGCGTCTTCGCCTGAGCCAGGCTCCCGCCCCTGCGGCGGACCCGAGCTCCCGACGCCGGCGGCACCTCGCACAGTCCGCGTCCCTTCCGACGTGCACCCGGAGACCGACATGCATCAGACCGCCAGCAGCACGACAGAGACTCTCGCCGCCGCCCTTCACGACGCCGGCGACGCCACGCTCGCGACCGACGTCGACGCGACCGAGGGCGCCGGCTTCGCCTTAGAGGCCGCCGCCCCCGGGCAGGGGGCGGCGGCCTCGACGTCCACCGGCAGCCGCGGGCAGGCGGCGGCGACGACCGCCGCCGGCGTGGCCGTGAAGGCCGCCGTCGTCGGCGGCAGCGGCTACACCGGCGCCTTGCTCGCCGAGCTGCTCCTGCGCCACCCGCACGCCGAGCTCGCGGCGATCAGCTCCGAGACGCTCGCCGGCACACCGGTGCGCGCTCACGCGCCGCGGCTGCGCACCGGCCTCTCGTTCTGCAGCGTGGCCGAGCTCGGCGCCGCCGACGTGGCCTTCGTCTGCACGCCGCACGGCGAGGCGGCGCCCGTGGTCAAGCGGCTGCTCGACGAAGGCGTGCGCGTGATTGACCTGAGCGCCGACTTCCGCCTCGACGCGGCGACCTACGCCGAGTGGTACGGGGAGCACCCGTTCCCCGAGCTCACGCCGGCGGTCTACGGGTTGACCGAGCTGCATCGCGACGAGGTGGCCGGTGCGGACCTCGTCGCGAACCCCGGGTGCTACCCCACGGCGACCCTGCTCGGGCTGACGCCGCTCAAGGCGCTGGGCCTCGTCGACGTCGTCGTCGACGCCAAGTCCGGGGTGAGCGGCGCCGGCAAGGCGCCCAAGGCGAGCACGCACTTCTGCAATGTCGACTCCGACCTCGTCGCCTACGGCGTCGGCACGCACCGGCACCAGCCCGAGATCGCCGCCGGTCTGGCGGGCGAGGCGGCGGCCGTGAGCGCCTTCGGCGCCGACGCGGCCGCCGCCGGCCCGTCGCTGACCTTCGTGCCTCACCTGGTGCCGCTGCAGCGCGGCATCACGGCGACGATGTACGCGCGCCTCGGCACCATCCCGTTGCCCGACGCGGCGGCGCTGACCGCCCTCTACCGCGAGTTCTACGCCGGCGAGCCCTTCGTCGAGGTCTGCGACGCACCGCCGCAACTGAAGGACGTGACGGGCACCAACGACTGCCGCATCCACGTCACCGTCGACGAGCGGTCGGGCCGGGTCATCGTCATCAGCGCCATCGACAACCTGATGAAGGGCGCCTCCGGGCAGGCCCTGCAGAACATGAACGTGATGCTGGGGCTGCCCGAGACCGAGGGGCTGCTCTGATGTTGCCGCTGACCCGCTTCGTCGAGCTGCCTGACTTCGCCCGCCAGGCGCAGCGCAGTGTGACCTGCCCCGGGGGCTTCGCCGCCGCGGGCGTGGCCACGGGGGTGAAGAAGCGGGGCAAGCTCGATCTGGGGATGCTGGTCTCCGAGCGGCCGTGCGTCTCGGCGGCGACCTTCACCGGCAACGCCGCCGCCGCGGCTCCCGTTCGCCTGACCCGGGAGTCGGCGGACTGCGCCCACCTGCGGGCGGCCGTTGTCAACGCAGGCAACGCCAACGCGTTCACGGGCAAGGACGGTCTGGCGGACGCGGCGCGGATGCGGCTCCTGACCGCCCAGGCGCTGCGTCTGCCGGTCGAGCAGGTCGCCGTCGCCTCCACGGGCGTCATCGGGGTCCCACTCGAGATGGACAAGGTCGAGCGCGGCATCGCCGAGGCGGCGACCGCGCTCAGGCCGGGCGGCGGCGAGCACTTCAGCCAGGCGATCAGGACCACCGACGTCACGCCCAAGCGCGGCGCCCTCGAGCTCGAGCTCGAGGGCGGGACGGTGCGCCTGGGCGCGGCGGCCAAGGGCTGCGGCATGATCTCGCCGCGCATGGCGACCATGCTCGCCTTCGTGACCTGCGACGCCGAGGTCGAGGCCGAGGCGTGGAGGGAGTTGCTGCGCGGCGCGGTCGCGAAGAGCTTCAACCGCATCACCGTCGACGGCCAGGAGTCGACCAACGACACGGTCCTCGGGATGGCGAACGGGGCGTCGGGGGTGAGCCTCGGCGACGCCGGCCTCGCCGGTCTCGGCGAGGCGCTCGACGCCCTCCTGCTCGCGCTGGCGGTGGCGATGGTCGCCGACGGCGAGGGTGCGACCAAGGCGATCAGGCTCGTGGTGGACGGCGCGCGCGACGCTGCCGAGGCGGAGCGCGTCGCGCGCGCCGTCGGCACCTCGCCGCTCGTCAAGACCGCCTTCTACGGCCGCGATGCCAACTGGGGCCGCATCGTCCAGGCCGTGGGTCAGGCGATCGGCGAGAACGGGGCGGCCGCCGGCCCGTCCGGCGCCGGCTCTGCCGGCGCCGCCCCGGCGGCCGCCCCTCACACCGGCGCGTCGGCCGCCGGGGCCGGCGTCGCCGTCCCCGCCGAGATCCTCTACGAGGACCTCGCCGTCGTCCGCGGCGGCGAGCCCGTCCCCCTGAGCGAAGGCGCCCAGGAGCACCTCGCCGACATCATGGCCCAGCACGAGATCGACGTGCGCGTCGTGCTGGACGGCGGCTCCGCGGCCACGACGCTCTACTTCAGCGACCTGACCCACGAGTACGTGACCATGAACGCGGAGTACACGACGTGA
>JAZBOM010000159.1:0-2054 GCA_036351205.1 Thermoleophilia bacterium
GCCCTGCCCAGCGCCTACGTACGCCTGCAGCACTCCGGGCGCCTGTACGAGTGGCAGCGGCGGCGCACCGCGGCCGAGCGGCGGTCCTCGTACCTGCACTGGCTGTTGACCGACGGCGCGCACGCCAAGGAGGTCAGGATCTACGGGCTCGGCGGGCCGCTGCGCGTCTGGTACCGCGACCTGCGCGACGAGCTGCGCGTCGAGCGCCTGGGCATCGCCCCGCGCTGGACGCTGGCCACGCTCGTCCTCGCCGTCGTCCAGGGCGTCCTCCCGCTCCTCGGCCTCCTGCTCCTGCGCGAGATCGTCGACGCGGTCGTCGCCGGGGTGACGGCGCCCGACAAGTCGGCCGCGTTCGCGACCGTCGCCTGGTGGGTCGCGGCGGCCGCGCTGGTCGGTCTCCTCACGGCCCTGGCGCGCTCGGTGGCGCTCCTCGTCGGCGAGGCGCACGCCGTGGTCGTCACCGACCACATGTCCGACCTGATCCACGCCAAGTCGGTCGTCGTCGACCTCGAGTACTACGAGGACGCGCGCTACTACGATGTCCTGCACCGGGCGCAGCAGGAGGCCCCGTACCGGCCGACGCGCATGGTCGGCGACCTGATGCTGGCCGGGCAGAGCCTCGTGACTCTGGTCGGCGTCGTCGGGGTGCTGTTCGCCATCCACTGGAGCGTCGGCCTGATCATCGCCGCCGCGGCCCTGCCCAGCGCCTACGTGCGCCTGCAGCACTCCGGGCGCCTGTACGAGTGGCAGCGGCGGCGCACCGCGGCCGAGCGGCGGTCCTCGTACCTGCACTGGCTGCTCACCGACGGCGCGCACGCCAAGGAAGTCCGGATCTTCGGGCTCGGCGGGCCGCTGCGCGTCTGGTACCGCGACCTGCGCGACGAGCTGCGCGTCGAGCGCCTGGGCATCGCCCGTCGCCGCGCCGCGGCCGACCTCGGCAGCCAGGCGGTGGCGACGGCCGCCGTGTTCGGGACCTTCGCCTACATCGCCTGGCGCGCGGTCCAGGGCCTCATCACGCTCGGCGACCTGATGATGTACTACCAGGCCCTGCAGACCGGACTCGGCTCGCTGCAGGGCCTCCTCGGCGCCATGGCCGGCCTGCGCGAGCACGACCTCTTCCTGACCTCGTACCGCGAGTTCATGGCGCTCGAGACGAAGGTGGCCGAGCCGGCGCGGCCGGTGGCCGTGGCGCGGCCGCTCCGGCAGGGCATCGCCTTCGAGGGCGTGAGCTTCGCCTACCCCGACAGCGGCCGCACGGTCCTCGAGCACGTCGACCTGGCGATCCGCCCCGGCGAGGTCACCGCCCTGGTCGGGCCCAACGGCTCCGGCAAGACGACGCTCGTCAAGCTGCTCTGCCGGCTCTACGACCCGCAGGGCGGCCGGGTGACGCGTGACGGCGTCGACCTGCGCGCGATGAGCACGACCGACCTGCGTCGCGGCGTCGGCGTGATCTTCCAGGACTTCGCCCGCTACCAGCTGACCGCGCGCGAGAACATCTGGCTCGGCGACGTCGCCCGGGAAAGGGGCGACGCCGCGGTCGAGCGCGCCGCCCGTGAGGCCGGCGCGCACGAGCTGATCGCGGGGCTGCCGCACGGCTACGACACGATGCTCGGGACGTGGTTCGAGGAGGGGGAGGAACTCTCGATCGGCGAGTGGCAGAAGGTCGCCCTGGCGCGCGCCTTCGTGCGCGACGCCGACGTGCTGGTCTTCGACGAGCCGGCGAGCGCCCTCGACCCGCTGGCCGAGCGCAGCGTCTTCGAGCGCATCCGCGAGCTCGCCCGGGGGCGCGCCGTGGTCCTCGTCAGCCACCGCTTCTCGACCGTGCGCGAGGCCGACGTGATCCACATCGTCGACGCCGGGCGCATCGTCGAGAGCGGCGCCCACGAGGAACTCCTCGCGCGCCGCGGGGTCTACGCGGCCATGTACGAGGTGCAGGCGCGGGGGTATCGCGAGGCCTGACGGCGATGGACGGGGCGGCGGGGCGCTCGCGAGCGCCCCGCCGCCCCGTCCCGCCTCAGCGGTCTGGCGCGCTCCGCACGCCTCAGAGGTCGAGC
>JAZBOM010000160.1:0-2209 GCA_036351205.1 Thermoleophilia bacterium
CCTCCCCACGCTGGCCCCTCAGTCGCGTCCACCGTCCGCCTCCTGGCGGGCGATGAGCGCTCGGCGACGTCGAGCTCGGCAACGGTGCCGAAGGTGAACGGCTCGTCAATGTAGCGGGAAGCGTGCCCGTCGAGGATCTCGCGCCACTGCGTCATGTGGCGATTCTCTCACAGGGGTGCGCGGGCAGGGCGCAGTGCGGTTGGTCGATGGGCAGCGCGGATGGTCGGGGGCCGCAGACGCCCAGTGGGCAGCGTGCGGGGTGACCGGCGGGGCGGCCCTGACGGCGGCGCGGGCGGCGGGCGTCAGCCGGTGGCGCCCGCACCGCCGGCGAGCAGCACCAGGAGGACCAGCCACGCGATGAGCGTGGCGACGACCAGGACGCGGCCGTCGCAGAGCTGGTGCGGTTGCCGTGGGACGAGTCTCATACCCTCAATATCGGCGACGCGCTGCGCGGACATAACGTTCGGGCGCCGAGACCGACGCGCAGGGCCGGCGCCGCGGATGCCGCGCCGCAGGCGCCCCGGCAGCCGCGCACGGCCGGCGCCGCGGCAGCCGCGCACGGCAGGCGCCACGGCGCCCCGACACGCTACTATGGTCGGGCACCGTCTCCCGGGGAGGTCTCGTCATGACACTGGTCGTCGCCGGACCGTCGTGAAGCGCATCGTCCTCGGCGACAACCTGCCCGTGCTGCGCGCCCTCCCCGATGGCGTCGCGCGGCTGGTCTACCTCGACCCGCCCTTCAACACCGGCCGCGAGCGGCGCCACACGCAGCTGCGCACGCGGCGGGACGAGAACGGCGACAGGACGGGCTTCGGCGGTCACCGCTACCGCAGCGAGACCCTCGGCACCCACGCCTACCGCGACGCCTTCGACGACTACCTCGGCTTCCTCGCGCCGCGCCTCGCCGAGGCGCGGCGCCTGCTCACGCCCGACGGCTCGCTCTTCCTGCACATCGACGCCCGCGAGGCGCACTACTGCAAGGTCCTGCTCGACGAGCTCTTCGGGCGCGAGGCGTTCATGAACGAGATCGTCTGGGCCTACGACTACGGAGGCCGCACGAAGCGGCGCTGGCCGGCCAAGCACGACACGCTCTTCTGGTACGCCCGTGACCCGTCGCGGTACGTCTTCCGCTACGAGGACATCGACCGCATCCCCTACCTCGCCCCCGGCCTGGCCGGCCCCGAGAAGGCGGCCCGCGGCAAGACGCCGACCGATGTCTGGTGGCTGACCATCGTCAGCCCGACGGGCAGCGAGAAGACGGGCTACCCGACGCAGAAGCCCGTGCGCCTGCTCGAGCGCATCGTCGCCGTGCACTCCGACCCCGGCGACCTCGTGCTCGACTGCTTCGCCGGCAGCGGCACGACCGGCGAAGCGGCGGCGCGCCTGGGGCGGGACTACCTGTTGGTGGACGACAACCCCGAAGCCGTCCGCGTCATGGCCCGGCGCCTGGCGTGGAGCGAGCCCGAGCTCGTCGGCGTCGACGGGCTCGACGGGCTGCCGGGCGCCTGACGCGGGAGGTCCCGGCGTGGCTCGACCTGCGTGGGGCCGGCCGCGGCTCGACGCGTGGGGCCGGCTGGCCGCGGCCTGACGCAGGAGGGGCCGGCCGCCCCTCGGGTGGCCGGCCCCTCCGTGAGCCTCAGCGTCGGACCGGCGTCAGTCGGCCGGGACGATCGCCTCGTTGGGGCACGAGTCGACGCACGTGCCGCAGTCGTCGCAGAGCTCGGGGTCGATGACGTAGATGTCGTCGCCCTCGCTGATCGCGTCGTTGGGGCACTCGTCGACGCAGGCGCCGCAGGCCAGACACTCTTCGGTGATCTTGTGGGCCATCTGCTCCCTTTCACCTCCTACAGGCGCGGACAGGCGTGCCGCGCGCGATTGGCTGCACCATTTACCAAGAGGGTCGGAGCGAAGTCAAGACGACTCGCGTACCGATTTCAGGATACCGACTGTCCGTTCCGGCGGCCACCCTGCCACGAGTGGAGCGGCGCGGTCGCGGCGAGCCTGCGTACGCCGGCGCCGGGAGACCTGCCGGCAGCGACGGGGCCGGCGCCGGAAGAGCCGGGGGCCGCGATGGGGGTCGACGCCGCAAGGGCCCTGCGGCGGCGCGGCGCAAGCGCCGCCTCAGCCGGAGAGCAGCTCCGTCAGCGCGAGAGCGGCGGCTCAGCCCGCGAGCAGCTCCGTCAGCGCGAGGGCGGCGGCGCCGACGACG
>JAZBOM010000161.1:0-3476 GCA_036351205.1 Thermoleophilia bacterium
CCGCATGTAGTCACGGTAGGCGTCGCCGAACTTCTCGATGCCGTCGGCGTCGGCGTCGCGGAAGTCCCGGAGGACCAGGGCCATCGACGCGACGCCGAGCGCCACGACCGCCCAGCGCTGCACCATGAGCATGAGCGCGACGCTGAACATGGGCCACGAGAGGAATTGCGGGTGCCGCACGATGGCGTAGATGCCCGTGTCGACGAGCACGGTCGTGTGGACGTACTGCCTGCCGGCGGTCACCCCGCCGCGACGCTTGAGCTGGAAGATGGGGACCCAGGCGAAGACGACGCCGGTCCACCACAGGGCCAGCCCCGCGTACGCCAGCCACGTGCCGTCGCCGAAGCCCCAGAGGATCCAGAGCACGACCTGCGCCACGGTCAGGGCGCTGCCCGCCGTGGACGCCCAGTACTTGCTGCAGCTGCGCCAAAGCTTCACGCCGCCCTCCCCGGTGTGCGAGCGACGTTCGATCTGAGACATGCCCGGGCGAGGCCCTTGCCTCACACGGCAGGCGTGAGACGGCGCGCTGCCGTAGACTGTCGGCGGTGACGGGCAGGCCGGCCCGGGCACTCGGCACAGGCGACGCACCGGGGGTGCGCCCGAATGGCCAACCACCGACACGACGTGACGGGGCGGAGTGAACGCACGGAGCGGCTCGGCGGCGGCCGACCTGCCGCCGGCGACGCGTCGACGATCGTCGCCTTCGGCGACTCCACGACGGCGGTCGACGACTGGAGCGGGCTGGCCGTCCCGGTCTACCCGGATCTGTTGCCCGGCGCCCTCGTCGCCTACGGCGTCGCCGGCCGCGTCGTCAACGCCGGCATCTGCGACACGACGACGCGCGACGCGCGCGAGCGCCTCGACCGCGACGTACGGGTGCACGCGCCGGACCTCGTGGTCGTCCAGTTCGGCATCAACGACTCCTGGATCGATGCCGGCGAGGGCCGGCGCGAGCCGCGCCTGAGCCGCGACGAGTATCGCGACAACCTTCACCAGATCGTGCGCACGCTCGAGGGCGACGGAGTCCGGGTCGTGCTCATGACGCCCAACCCGATGCGCTGGGTCGCGGGCGGCTACATCGAGGACTTCCGCAGCCACCCCGGGCTGCTCGACACGGGCGCCGAACGCGGCCTCAACGAGCTGCTCGATCTGTACGCCGAGGATGTCCGTGATGTGGCGCGCGAGAGGGCGGCACCGCTGGTCGACGTTCACGCCGCCTTCGAGGAGTACGGGGACGAGCCGGGACAGTCGGTGCACGACCTGTTGATGGAGGAGGACGGCATCCACCCGAGTGCGGCCGGGCAGCGTCTCGTCTGCCGGGTGCTGGCTCCGGCGATCGCGCGCCTCGGGCGCGGCTAGCCGGCCCGGACCTCAGCGGTAGTCCCCCCACGTGCCCCACGGCTCGGTGTCGCGGCGGTCGTCGCGCCAGTGGAACCGCGCGAGCACCGGCGCTTCGTCGAGCTCGGGGTGCGCCGCGGCGAGAGCGCCGTCCCCGTGCCGCATGGCGCCGAGCACCATCGGGCGGTAGCGCCGGAAGATGCCGCGGCGCATGGCGCCGGTGCCGAACAGCGGCACTCCTCCCTGGGCCATCATGTGGAGGTCGAGGCGAGGACCGTCGTCGGCGAGGACCCACTCGCCGAGCACCTCGTCGCGCTCGAGGCGCACCTGCAGCTTGCGGAGCGCGTCGCGGTCGTACTCGCGACCGATCGTCAGGAAGAGGTCGCCGGTCCGGTCCGAGTGGGTCAGCGTGTAGCGTCGCGGGGTGAGCGGGCCGGCGCGCAGCGCGCCCTCCGCGAACGTGACGTGCAGCCTGGATGCGTCGAACACGGGCGGGCCTCGTCGGTAGGTCTGTCGAGTCCAGGGGGAAGGATACCCGCGTGCCGCGCCGCCGCGCCCGTGCGCCGCTCTGCGACACGGGGCGCGATAGACTGAGACGACCGCGCGCCCCCCGGGGCGCACGACATGACGGACCCACGGAGCGGCTCATGGCGGATCCCCAGGCGCCGAGGCCGGCGCGCCCCTACCTCGTCGTCCACACCGTCGCCTCGGTCGACGGCCGCGTCTCGCTCGGCCCGGGTCGCACCGGCTTCGACGATGTCGGCGACGAGCGCTGGCAGGCCATCTGGGCCTCCGACGTCGATCTGGAGCAGAGCGTTCGGGACCTCGTCGAGCGGTTCCGCCCCCAGGTGCTGCTCGAGGGCAGCGGCTCCTTCGTCAGGGACGGCGACGACCTGCCGCCCCTGCCTCCGCTGCCGCCGGGCGATGACGACCGGGACCTGCTCCAGGACTACCTGCCGCACGCCGTCGTCGGGCGCCCGGGCCATCGCGGCTGGTTCGCCGTCGTCGACGGCCGCGGCCGGGTGCGCGCGGGGATGACCGAGTTCCCCGGCTGGGAGGGCTGGCATACGCTGCATCTCGTCTCGCCGGCCGCTCCTCACGAGTACCTCGCCTTCCTCCGCGACCGGGGCGTGCCCTACCTCGTGACCGGTGGCGAGCGCGTCGACCTGGCCGCGGCGATGGCCAAGCTCAGCACGCTGCTGGGCATCGAGCGTGTCGTCTGCACCGCGGGGAGCCGGTTGAACGGGGCCCTGCTGCGCGCCGGGCTGGTGGACGAGCTGAGTCTCGTGCTGCTGCCGGCCCTGATCGGCGGCGAGCACACGCCGCACCTGTTCCGCAGCCCCGAGCTCGGGCCGGCCGACCGGCCCGCCTCGCTCGAGCTGGTCTCGGTCGACGGCGAGCCGTCCGGTCGCGTGCGGCTGCACTACCGGGTCGCGGGGTGACGACGTGAGGCGCAGGCGGTGAGGTCGTGATCGGGGCTGCCGAGGCGGGAGACCCCGGCGACATCAGGGCGGCCGCGGCGGGCGACCACGTGGCGATCCGGCCGGCCGAGGCGGGCGACCACGTGGCGATCCGGCCGGCCGAGGCCGACGACTTCGCCGCGATCCTCGCCCTGAACGCCGCCTGGGTGCACTACACGAGCCCCCTCGACGAGGCCGCCCTGGGCGAGTTGCACGCGCAGGCGGCCTACCACCGCGTCGCCGAAGTCGACGGGTGTGTCGCCGGCTTCCTGCTCGCCGTGGGGCCGGGTCAGGCGTACGAGAGCCCGAACTACCGCTGGTTCGCGGCGCGGTCGGGCGACTTCCTCTACATCGACCGCGTCGTGGTCGACGGCGCACACCAGGGCACCGGCATCGGGGGCGCGCTCTACGACGATGTCGCCGACTGGGCGGCGCGGCACGGGGTCGGGCGGCTCGTGTGCGAAGTCAACGTCGAGCCGCCCAACCCGGTGTCCGATGCCTTTCACGAGCGCCGCGGCTTCGTCGAGGTCGGGACGCAGTGGGTCGCCGGCGGCACGAAGAGGGTGTCGCTGCGAGAGCTCGCGCTCGGTACGGGCAGGGAGGCGGCCACGTGACCGAAGGGCGCGGTTGGGCTGCGCGTCGTAGGCCCCGCGCCCGCGGGCGGCACGAGCCGGAGGA
>JAZBOM010000162.1:0-3933 GCA_036351205.1 Thermoleophilia bacterium
GGGCCTCCACGCCGTTCGCGGCCGGCAACGAGGCCTTCCTTGACAGGTAGGGGGGCGTTCTATCGATGAGGTCGGCCCGGCTCACGAGCGGGCCCCTCGTGGCGGCGTGGGCTTCGGGCGGCCTCGGGCTTCGCCACGCTCGGGCCGCCGCGCCCGGGCGGACTCCAGTGCCGAACGTCCGACGCAGCGGCACCTTGGGCGGGACCCGCGTCGAGCGGTCGCCGATGGGACTGCGGGGTGTTGAAGGAGGCGGCAGGCGTTGTATCGTGGCGGACACCACATGGTCGTCGCCGGCGAGCCGCTCGGCGAGCGGCAGGCCGCGGCCGTCGAGGGGGAGTGCTCGTGACACCTGAGACCCAGACTCTGCGGATCGCGCGGTCCGGTGCGACACGGCGCTGCGGCCGGTGGTGAAGTGATGGTCGCCCCCGAACGCGGATGCGCCGACGTCGGCCGCGTCGTCGTCATCGGCGCCGGGCTCATCGGCGCCGGTTGGACGACGGTCTTTCTCGCGGCCGGACTACACGTCACGGTCAGCGATCCGGCGCCGGGCGCGGAGGACGGCCTGGCGCGGGACGTCGCCCGGAGGTGGCCGGCCGTGCGACGACTGGGGCTGACCGACGCGGACCACCCGCCCGCGCCGGTCTTCGCCGCGGACCTCGAAGGTGCGGTGGCCGCGGCCGACTGGGTCCAGGAGAGCGTCCCCGACGACGAGCGCCTCAAGGCGGAGGTGATGCGGCGTGTCGACGCCGTCGCCGGGCCGGACGTCATCATCGCGTCCAGCACTTCGGGCATCCCCCCCACGCGCCTGCAGGATGGGTGCGGCGCCCAGCCGGGGCGGGTCATCGTGGGCCATCCCTCCAATCCGGTCCACATCCTGCCGCTGGTCGAGGTCGTGGGCGGGCGCTCCACGAGCGCCGACGTCATCCATCGCGCGATGGCCTTCTACGAAGCCGTCGGCAAGCGCCCGCTCCACGTGCGGGCCGAGACCCCCGGCTTCATCGCGAATCGACTGCAGGAGGCGGTGAACCGGGAGGTCTTCCATCTCGTCGCGGAGGGGGTGGCGACCTGTGAGGAGATCGACGCGGCGATGAGCGACGGGCCGGGGCTCAGATACGCCGTACAGGGGCCCTCGTGTGTCTACATGTTGCAGGGAGGGGCAGGCGGAGCGGCTCGGGCCCTGCGCCAGTTCTCGCCCGATCGCATCGCCGATTGGTCGTACAACCACTATCCCGAGATGACCGCCGAGGTCATCGCCGCATTCGACGCGCAGACGCGCGAGATGTCGCGCGGGCGCAGCCTCGAAGAGTGGGAGCAGGAGCGCGACGAGTTCCTCATCCGCGCCTTGCAGGTCCGCACTGCACTCCGGCAGGAGACTCGCCATGCCGGCGCCGGTCCAGGGGACGACGGGCACGGTGGAGTCGCGGGCTGAGGGATCCGGCGGCAGGGCGCTGCCGTCCATGTGTGCGGTCGCGCCCTTTGAGTCGAAGGAGGGTGCGTGATGCAACTCGATGGTCTCGCCGGTCTGCGGGTGATCGTCACCGCCGGCGGCAGCGGCATCGGCAGCGTGATCGTCAAGGCCTTCGTCGAGGCCGGGGCGTCCGTCTTCACCTGCGATGTGGACGCCGCGTTGGTCGCTGTCGCGAGGCAGAGCGGGCCCCGCCTGGGGGCCACCGTCGCCGACGTCGCCGTCGAAGCCGACGTCGACCGGCTGTTCGAGGAGGCTCTGGCGCATCTGGGCGGGCTCGACGTCCTCGTGAACAACGCGGGGATCGGCGGGCCTGTGGGCTGCGTCGAGGACCTCGCGCTCGCCGACTGGGAGCGGACGCTCGCCGTGAACCTCACGGGTCCGTTCCTCTGCTCGCGCAGAGCGGCGCCGCTCTTCAAGGCGCAGGGCGCGGGGAGCATCGTCAACATGTCGTCGCACTACGGCCTGTTCGGCGGACCGACGCGGTCGCCGTATGTGGCCAGCAAGTGGGCGCTGATCGGCCTCACCAAGACGCTCGCCATGGAGCTGGGGCCCCTCGGCGTCCGCGTCAACGCGATCTGCCCGGGCGGCGTCCAGGGCGAGCGACTCGAGCGCGTGATGCGGATGGAGGCCGACGAGAAGGGCATCACCTGCGAGCAGTTGCGTGAGGAGTGGGTCCGCGGTTGCTCACTGCGCACCTTCGTGACCCCGGAGGACGTCGCGGCGATGATCCTCTTCCTCTCATCGGAGCACGGTGCCCGGATCTCCGGGCAGGCGATCGGCGTGGACGGGCACACCGAGTTCATCTGAGGCGGGGAGCCGGGCGCGGCGCGGAGAGACGCCGAGGCCGCCGCCGGCGTCTCTCCGCCGGCCGGGCGGCCCTGTCGGAGGCGCGTCGCTGAGTCTGCGGTCGAAGGTCATGCTTTCCGGCGAAGGACGCGCCGAAAGGCTCTCGGGCGATACGACGTGCGTTCAGAACGTTGACGTGCCGCAGGGTGTGCCACTAGCATCCCAAGCACGTGTCAGCAGGCAGCGCATGAACGCCGCCGGTGGTCGCCACGCCGGTCGAGCAGCGTCATGACGCGTGCCGGGCGGGACGCGGCGTCGTGACGGGGGGGACGGACGCGGTGAGCCCCCGCTTCGCCGGTCCCCAACGACCACCGGGGGGTGCGCACCATGCTCAAGAATCTGATCGTCCTGCTCGTCGCCGCCTTGCTCCTCGCCTCGGCGGCGGCGCTGGTCGTCGCGGCGCCGGCCGCCGGGGCTCCGTCCGAACTCGATCTCGACGACTTCCCCTCATGGGTCACGGTCGACAACTTCGTGCCTCCGCCAGGCGCCAGGACGGCGTCGAAGGCGTTCGAGGGCACGCTCGCCTTCACCACGACCCAGATGAACGTGACGCCCACGCCCGAGGAGATGGAGCCGGTCCTCTGGGGCGACTACCGCTATCCCTGGGCACTCTGGGACGGCTGGGGGTACGACTTCGACTGGCTGGCGGCCGACGACCCGGAGGGCGCCGTACCCCTGTTCGACCTCGACGCGACCCTGTTCCCGGGCCTCGAGGTCGAGTTCTTCACGACGAGGCAGGGCGACCTCGTGCCCGTCGAGCGAGGCATCATCCGCAGGCCGGTCAAGGACCGCACCGGGAGCTTCTGGGAGCTCATCGTCGGCCCGGGCAAGGTCTGGAGAGGCGGCAAGTGCGCCGACCGGCAGTGGCGCGGCTGGGACAAGGCCGCCTTCCCCTTCTCCCTCGTCCAGTCGCAGGAGGGGGAGTCGCTGATCGGCCTCGCCTTCTTCTACTACAAGGGCAAGCGCGTCTCGCCGCTGCACGTGCAGATCACGCGTGACAGCGGCGGCGGCTTCATCTTCTGGGACGTGGACTTCAACATGACGGCGTGGGCCACGGTCGGCATGCGCTACGCGCCGCACGCCGTCCCAGACGGCGACGCGCTGCGTGCGGCGTACGCGCGCGAGCTGGCCGGCCGCTGGGAGATGCGCCCGCTGAGCGAGCTCGGTGACGCCGTCGCCGGCATGGGCGCCACCGTCGACCAGGACAACGTGCTCACGATGGCGATGGTGGTGGACGAGACGATCTACCACACGCCGGTGCACACGCCGTTCGGCGACTACCCGTACCCGGAGGTCATGCGCGCCGGCGTCTGGTCGGCGTCGAAGTCGCTGATCCCGGGGCTCGCGGCGCTGCGGATCGCGCAGAAGTACGGGACCGGTTTCCTCGACACGAAGATCGTCGACTACTTCGACCCCGGTGAGTACGAGTTCGTCAGCGAGGAGGCCGAGGCGCGCTGGAACATGGTGACCATCTGGCACGCCCTGCACATGACGACCGGCATGGGGCCGGCCGGCTACGATCCCAACTGGGCGGCCGACAGCCTCAACACCTACCAGTGGTCGTACTCGTACGAGCTCGCCGACCAGATCTGGTACTACTTCAGGCAGGAGCCGAACCC
>JAZBOM010000163.1:0-4598 GCA_036351205.1 Thermoleophilia bacterium
CGCGCCGCCGGCACCGTCGCCGTCCTCCTGCCGGGTACGAGTTACACGCTCCGTGCGGGCTACGCGCCGGCGCGTGCCTTCCTCGACGCCGGCGTCACCGTCGCCCTGGCGAGCGACTTCAACCCCGGCTCGAGTTACTGCGAGAACATGCAGATGGTGATCTCGCTCGCCTGTCAGGAGCTCAGGCTCACGCCCGACGAGGCCTTGTGGGCGGCCACTGCCGGCGGCGCCGCGGCGCTGCGCCTCTCTGGGCAGGTCGGGGTGCTGGCGCCCGGCGCCGCCTGCGACCTCGTCGTGCTCGACGCGGCCACGCGCGCCGAGCTGCCGTACCATTACGGGGTCAACCTGGTCGGCGGCGTCGTCGTCGGCGGCCGGCCGGCCCAGGTGGGCGCGTGAGCGGCGCCCCGGCAGGGAGGAGGCGAGCGTGACCGTCGTCGAGTGCGTGCCCAACTTCTCCGAGGGGCGCCGCCCCGAGGTGGTCGACCAGATCGTCGCGGCGATCGCCGGGGTCTCCGGCGTCCACGTGCTCGACCGCCAGAGCGACGCCACCCACAACCGTTCGGTCATCACCTTCGCGGGGCCCGGGGAGGCGGCCGCCGAGGCCGCCTTCGGCGGCATCGCGGCGGCCGCCCGCCTCATCGACCTCAACGGGCACGAGGGCGCCCACCCGCGCTTCGGGGCCGCCGACGTCGTGCCGTTCGTGCCGCTCAAGGACGACGGCCTGCCGGCCTGTGTCGCCCTCGCCCGCGAGCTCGGCGCGCGCGTCGCCGCCGAGCTCGAGATCCCCGTGTACTTCTACGAGGAGGCGGCGACCAGCGAGGAGCGCCGCAACCTCGCCGTCCTCCGCGACGGCGGCTTCGAGGGTCTGCGCGAGGCCATCGTGCGGGACCCGGGGCGGGCCCCCGACGAAGGCCCGCCCCGGGTCCACCCGACCGCAGGGGCGGTCGCCATCGGCGCCCGCACCGCGCTCGTCGCCTACAACGTCGACCTCGAGACCGGCGACCTCGCTCTGGCCAAGTCGATCGCGACGGCCATCCGCGAGCGCGACGGCGGCCTGCCGTGCCTCAAGGCCATCGGCCTCGCCCTCGACGACGGCGTCCAGGTCTCGATGAACCTCACCGACCACCGGGTGACCTCGATGGCGGCCGCGTATGCGGCGGTCGCCGAACGCGCGGCCGCCGCCGGCGTCGCCGTCCGTCGCAGCGAGGTCGTCGGCCTGCTGCCCGAGGCGGCGCTGGTCGGCATCGCCCGCGAGGCGCTGCGCGCGACCGACCTCACTCAGGCGCAGGTGCTCGAGTCACGGATCCTCGACCTCGTCCTCGCCGGCGGCGCCTCCGCCCCTGAGCCGGAGGCTGCTCCATGACCTTCTCGATCGTCGCCCGCGACCGCTCGACCGGCATGCTGGGCATGGCGGTCTCGACCAAGGTCCTCGCCGTCGGCGCGATCTGCCCCTGGGTGCGGGCCGGGGTCGGGGCGGTGGCCACGCAGGCCTGGGTCAACCCCTTCCTGGGTCCGATCACGCTGGACCTCCTCGAGGAGGGCCTCGCCGCCGGTGAGGCGATGGAGGAGGCGCTCGCCGGCGACGCCTGCGCCGCCTACCGCCAGCTCACGGTGGTCGACGCCGAGGGCCGCTCCGCCGCGTACACCGGGGCGAAGGCCGACCCCTGGTGCGGCCACGCCCACGGGGATGACTACGCCGTCGCCGGCAACCTCCTCGTCTCGGAGGAGACGGTGGCGGCGATGGAGGACGCCTACCTCACGGCGGGTCGGGATCGCGATCTCGCCGATCGACTGATCGCCGCCCTCGAGGCCGGCCAGGCTGCCGGCGGCGACCGGCGGGGGCGTCAGTCCGCCGCCGTGATCGTCATGCACCGCACGGTCGTCCCCTTCGTCGACTTGCGCGTCGACGACCACCCCGACCCCGTCGCCGAGTTGCGCCGGCTGTACACGCTGCTCACCACGGAGGACGGGGGGGAGACGCTGCGCTTCTGCCACGAGATGGCCGCCGACGAGTCGGCGGCCGAGGACCCGGCGGACTACCCCGACTGACCGCTGCCCCCGGCGGCCCGCCCCGGTGCACCGCTGCCCCCTGCGGCCTTCGCGGTGCCGGTGTCCGCTTTTCCGTCACCGGCCGTCCCTATCATGCCCATTGACACGAACACACGTTCACCCTACGATGCATACGAACAGGTGTTCGACTCAAGGAGGCAGGGTGAAGGGTCTCACGGCACGTCAGGAGCAGGTCCTCGCGTACATCCGCGAGTGTCTGCGCGACAACGGCTATCCGCCGACGGTGCGCGAGATCTGCAGTGCCCTCGAGTTGTCGTCGCCGTCCACGGTGCACGCGCATCTCGCCAACCTCGAGCGTCTGGGCTTCATCAAGCGCGACCCGACCAAGCCGCGCGCCCTCGATCTCACGCACGAGTTCCGCCCGCCGCGTCCACTGCCGCTGGTGGGGCGCGTCGCTGCCGGCCAGCCGATCCTGGCCGAGGAGAACATCGAGGAGCACATCGACGTCCCCGCCTTCCTGCGGCGCGACGACGGCGACTTCGTGCTCACGGTACACGGCGACTCCATGATCGACGCCGGTATCCACAGCGGCGACTACATCGTCGTTCACCCGCAGCCGGCGGCCGAGAACGGCGAGGTCGTCGTCGCCCTCGTCGGCGACGAGGCGACCACCAAGCGCTTCTTCCGTGAGGGCCGCGCGATCCGCCTGCAGCCCGAGAACGACAACCATGAGCCCATCGTGCTGCCGGCCGACGAGGTCCAGGTCGTCGGCCGCGTCGTGGGGGTGCTGCGCAAGCTATGACTCCCGCGTCCGTCGCCCTCGCGCCCCAGCCCACGCTCGCCGACGCGGTCGACGAGGCGCTCGCCGTCGCTCTCGACGGCGGGCAGGTGCTCTGTCTCTGGTGCGGGGCGACGGCGAGCCGTGTCGTCGCCGACCGGTTCAGCGGGCGCGTCGTCGTCCGTTGCCCCGAGTGCGGGTCCGAGTTCGAGGGTGTGCGCCCCCGGCGTCCCGGCGAGGGCCGCGCGTGAGCGCCGCCCGACCCACGGTGCGCGAGGCGCGGCCGACGCTGCGCGGCGCCGCCCGCCCGCTCCCGCGGCGCCGTCCCGGCCCTGCTGCGCGGCGCGCGCGGCGGCGCGGGCTCGTGCGCCTCGCCGTCCTCGTCTTCGTGATCGCCTTGGCGGTGTGGTTCGGGGTGCGCGTGGCGACGGCCTCGGGCTCCGTCGAGCCCGTCGTCCACGAGGTCCGCGCCGGTGAGACCGTCTGGGGCATCGCCGAGCGCACCTACGGCGCCGACACCGACCTGCGGCGGGCGGTCTACGAGATCGAGCGTCTCAACGGGCTGCGCGCCGGCTGCCTGCAGCCCGGCGACGAGCTGGTGCTGCCGGCCGAGGGTGCGCTCTGAGGCGTTGAGGCGCTGGGCTTCGCTCATCCCGTGACCGGCGCCGCTCTCGGGTATACTGTGGCGGCGCCGGGACGTGGCGCAGTCTGGTAGCGCACCTGCTTTGGGAGCAGGGGGTCGGCGGTTCAAGTCCGCCCGTCCCGACCACTACTACCCACGGGCGGGAGTAGCTCAGTTGGCTAGAGCATCAGCCTTCCAAGCTGAGGGTCGCGGGTTCGAGGCCCGTCTCCCGCTCCACTTCATCTCACCCGGTCACGCGCGGTGTGGCGTGGCCATCGCGCGCCCGTAGCTCAGCTGGACAGAGCAGGAGACTTCTAATCTTCAGGTCGCAGGTTCGAATCCTGCCGGGCGCGCCAGACTCCGTCGTGTTTCGGGTGATGCTGGTCAGACCGGCGTCACCTGATGGTTGACAGAGCTTCGCGTGATCCTTGACGACTGTCTCGGCTGATCCTTGACGGTGGCTTCGGTCGATCCTTGACGCTGTTCCCGCTGATCCTTGACCGCGGTCTCGGCTGATCTCTGACGGCGGCGATCACGCCGATGACCACGAGCACCAGGACGATAGGCCTGAGCCCGGCGGCCTTCTCGGTCGGGGTGTGCGGTGGCTGCGACACGGCCCTGACCCCGTGATCCCGGCCGTTCCGCCCAACGGTTCGCAGCGGCGCTGCCGCGGGCAGGGTCAGGGTGCGACGAAGAGAGCGCTCCCTGTGGTGAGGCACGCGCAAAGCACCACGACGTGTGGGAGTCCGACCAAGGCAAGCCGAGCACCGAGGGCTTGCGGCTGGCGCTGCGCACAGCGCCCACGGACCTGCGTCGTGTGGAGCGGGGCGGGACGACCGGTGAGTCGACGGCGACCCGCCCCTTCGTCGTGGGCGTCCGGGGCGCGGCGCCCCGTACCGGTGTGGGTCCACCGACTCGTACCAGACTCCTCGCCGGCCGTGAACGCTCGGCCGCGCGACGGCCCTCGTCAAGCGTCCCGCCCCCCGACGCGCCTCGTCAAGCGTCTCGCCCGCCGGCACGCCCAGCCCACTCTCGCGTTCCGCTCGGTCGTACGTCCCGTTAGCCCGCTGAAGGACGGGGGTAGAAGCCTCGGCGACCCGTGAACGACGACGGACGAGAGGGCGGAGGTCCCGTGGCCGACGATCACAGCGCGCTGCGCCGAGCCGTCGCCGAGGCGCTGAAGGATCA
>JAZBOM010000164.1:0-12269 GCA_036351205.1 Thermoleophilia bacterium
CAGGGGCGCACCCTGGAGAGCGCGAAGCTGGTCGTCGAGGACGCCCGCGCCCTGGCCGCGGCCGGGGTCCAGCTGCTCTTGGTCGAGGCGGTGCCGCCCGAGGTCGCGGGCTTCATCCGCGCCGAGCTTCAGATCCCCGTGCTCGGCATCGGCGCCGGCGCCGACGTCGACGGCCAGCTCCTGATTGTCTCCGACGTCTTGGGCACCTTCGAGGCCTTCACCCCCAAGTTCGTGAAGAAGTACGCCGACCTCGCCGGGGTCGCGACCGCGGCCCTGACCGAGTACGTCGCCGACGTGCGCGGGGCGCGCTTCCCCGAGGAGGAGCACTGCTACCGCATGCTCGAGGGCGAGCACGAGCGCTTCGGCGCCTGGGCCGCGAGTGGGCAGGAGGATCAGGCATGAACGACCGCGAAGCCATGCGCGACCAGCTTCGGCTCCGCCCCGAAGACGTCGCCGTCGTCAGCGACTTCCTCGCGAGCCCGGACAACCCGGTGACGGACGGTCTCTTCGACCTCGTCGAGAAGTACGGCGGCGTCGACGAGATCAATCGCAGGGCGGATGAGGCCGGCAGGCTCGAGACGAGGCTCGATCGCCTTCGCGAAGAGCGCTCCCCGTTCCTCTCCGACCTCGAGTGGCTGACCGAGCAGCGCGACGCCGGTGCCTTCGTGACCATGGAGGACTACCGCCGCAGCGTTCTGGGCGAGGCCGCCGCGTCCACGGCGATCGACGAGGCCAACGCGGTCACCCTCGAGATCAGCGCCTTGCAGTACTTCCCGTGGCTCATCAGCGAGGCGAAGCACGCCATCGAGCGTCGCGAGCTCATGCCGGGCCGGTACATCCGGGTGCGCAACATCGCCGAGCAATCGGCGCCCGGCGAAGACCTGCTCGCCGTCGCGACCGCCATGCAGATCGTCGGCGCCACCCATGTCGAGACCCTCGACACGAAGGGCATCGACGGCTCCAACGTGCACCTCGGCGGCCCCGACACGATCACCGGCTACTTCGGCGGCATCGGCCAGCCCAACGACTACCCTCTCAAGTGGGCCGACGAGTACCTCGGGCTGCTCACTGAGTACGGCATCCGCCAGGTGTTGAACATCAACGCCGGCACGATCCTCGTCGCGCTGCTGCTCCGCCGCCTCGGCGTCAGGAACGAGTTCAAGGTGTCGGTGTACGTGGGCGTCGACAACCCGTGGTACCTGCTCTGGGTCCTCATGGGCGCCCGTCTGCTCGCGGCCGCCGACGGCTCGACCAGCATGGCCGGCCTCAACCTCTCGAATTCGGTGGACCTTCCAACGCTGCAGGCAGGGGCGGAGGTCCGTCGCGCACTCGGCTTCGAGGAGGCCGTGCGCTTCGAGCACCACGTCACCGAGACGCACAAGCACATCTGCTGCCAGCCCTACGACCGCCGCGCCGACGTCGTCGC
The DNA here is from genome assembly GCA_036351205.1 of Thermoleophilia bacterium. Classification (GTDB taxonomy): domain Bacteria; phylum Actinomycetota; class Thermoleophilia; order UBA2241; family UBA2241; genus UBA2241. The sequence continues at coordinate 1,427 of JAZBOM010000164.1, forward strand.
CGCCGCGGCGAGCGTCCCCAACATCTCGGCGAAGCACGAGGGCGGCGGGCCCGAGCTCGAGGCGCAGCGTGAGCACCCGAGCGACATCCTCGAGTACTTCATCCCCAAGGAGCAGATCGTCGCCGACGGTCTCATGCCGCTGCTGGAGCACAACTACCTCGACAAGCACGCCGCCGTGAACGAGACGGCCGCGGCTCTCACGAGGGCGGGCATCGGCCTGCGCGCGGCGGCGCTGCTGCACGGGGGCGCCACAGGCGCATGAGCGCAGCGCCGGCTCCCTGCCGCAGGCGGCCTGCGGGGGCGAGCGGTCGACGCCGACCACTCGCTCTCCCCACCCTCAGGGGACTACCATGTCCCCGGGTGCCCGCGGGACGTCTCGGGAAAGGGGCTCGAGGACGAGGGCCGCGTCGGCCCCTAGGCGAAGGGGAGGCTCCTGATGAGTGACGTAGTGGTCGCGTCTGCTTGCCGGACGGCGATCGGTGCGTTCGGCGGCACGCTGAAGGACATGCCGCCGTACGCCCTCGCCGCGGTCGTGATCCGCGAGGCTCTCGGTCGCGCCGGCGTCGCGCCCGACGTCGTCGACGACGTGCGGCTGGGCTGCTGCTTCGAGCCGTACCAGACCAAGAGCGTCGCGCGCTCCGCCGCGATCGAGGCGGGTATCCCGGTCACGGTGACCGCGGTCTCCATGGACCGCGTCTGCGTCTCGGCCATGGAGGCCGTGATCTCGGGTATGGCCATGATCAAGGCCGGTCTTGCCGAGGTCGTCGTCGCCGGTGGGGTGGAGGTCATGTCCGGCGTGCCGTACGCCGTGCCCTCGGCGCGGTGGGGCGCGCGGCTGCAGAACCAGAGCATCGACGACCAGGTCATCGAGGGTCTCTACTGCGGCTCCCGGTACCATCCCTGTCCTCCGGGCGAGCCCGGTCGCGAGGGCCCGGTGCGCGCCCAGCTGCAGGGCGAGCCGTACATCATGGGCCACACCGCCGAGCTGCTCGCCGAGGAGTACGGCATCTCGCGCGAGGCGATGGACGAGGTGGCTCTGCGCAGTCACCACAACGCCGAGCGGGCGACGGAGGACGGGGATTTCGCCGCCGAGATCGTGCCCGTCGCGGTGCCCCAGAGAAAGAAGAAGGCGCCGCTCGTCTTCGCCCGCGACGAACACTTCCGCCCGGGCCTCACGGCAGAGGACCTTGCGGCGCTGCCGCCGGCCTTCGTGCCCGGCGTCGGCAAGGTCACGGCCGGCAACTCGTCCGGCATCAACGACGGCGCCAGCGCCATGGTCGTCATGTCGGCCGACAAGGCGCGCGAGCTCGGCGTCACCCCTCTGGCGCGCATCGTGGGCGTCGGGTACGGCGGGTGCGAACCCTCGGTGATGGGCATCAGTCCGGTCCCGGCCGTCAGGGACCTGGAGCGTCGGTCCGGTCTGCGCCTCGGGGACTTCGAGCTTCTCGAGGTGCACGAGGCCTTCGCCTCCCAGTACCTCGCCTGCGAGATGGAGCTGGGGTTCGACCGCGAGATCACCAACGTCAACGGGTCGGGTATCGCCCTCGGGCACCCCGTGGGCTCTACGGGCTGTCGCCTGATGGTGACGCTCCTGCATGCGATGAGGAAGCGCGGCACGACCCTCGGGCTCGCCACGCTGTGCGGCGGCGGGGGAGTCTCGATGGCGGTCGCCCTGGAGGCGCTCTGATGGACGCCGCAGGCGCCGTCCCCCTTGACGCCCTGCCGGCGGCCCGTCGCGCCGCAGCCCGTCGCGCCGTGCGCCGCGGCGCCGCGTCCCGGCCGTGGGGCGGCCGGCCGGAGCGGGACCATGCCGCCTAAGCCCATCGTGAGAACGCCGTCGGCCTACGGCTACCCGCTGCTGCTCAAGCACCTCCTGCACGCGCCGCTGGCCCACTCGGCGGACCAGGAGATCGTCTACCGTGACTTCGCGCGGTACACCTACGCGGAGTTCGCCGACCGCCTCGCCCGGCTCGCCCGCGGTCTGCACGGCCTCGGGGTGGAGCCGGGGCAGACGGTCGGCGTCATGGACTGGGACAGTCACCGCTACCTGGAGTGCTTCTTCGCCGTCCCGATGATGGGGGCCGTCCTTCACACCGTGAACGTGCGCCTCTCGCCGGAGCAGATCCTCTACACGATCGATCACGCCGCGGACGACGTCCTTCTCGTGAACGCGGAGTTCCTGCCGGTGCTCGAGCAGATCCGCGACCGGCTCACGACCGTGAAGCGGGTCGTGCTGCTCAGCGACCTGGCCGAGACGCCGGAGACCGGCGTGCCGCTCGCGGCGGAGTACGAGGCGCTCCTCGCCGCGAGCGCTGGCGGCCACGACTTCCCCGACTTCGACGAGGACACGTGCGCGACGACCTTCTACACCACCGGCACGACCGGTCTCCCCAAAGGCGTGTACTACAGCCACCGCCAGCTCGTGCTCCACACGCTGGCCGGCCTCTCGGCGATGGCGATGGCCCCGCGCCAGGGCGGCTTCCACCGCGACGACGTCTACATGCCGATCACGCCCATGTTCCACGCCCACGCCTGGGGCTACCCCTACATGGCGACGCTCATGGGCGTGAAGCAGGTCTACCCGGGGCGCTACGACCCGGCCGTCCTCCTCGGCCTGATCCAGAAGGAGGGCGTGACCGTCTCGCACTGCGTGGCCACCATCGTCTTCATGCTGTTGCAGAGCCCGGCGATCGAGCGGGCGGACCTCTCGCGGTGGAAGGTGATCATCGGCGGCGGACCCCTCCCCCGCGCGTTGTGCCGGGAGGCCTTGTCGCGAGGCATCGACATCTGGGGCGGCTACGGCCTCAGTGAGACCTGCCCGTTCATCACCAGCGCGCACCTGTCACCGGAGATGACGGGGCTCGACGAGGAGCGGGAGCTCGACATCCGCTGCCGGGCCGGGCGGCCCAACCCGCTGGTCGACCTGCGCGTCGTGGACGAGGAGATGCACGATCTTCCCCACGACGGCGCCTCGACCGGCGAGATCGTCCTGCGCGCGCCGTGGGTGACCATGGGCTACCTGAAGGACGAGTCCAGCTCCGAGGCGCTCTGGGCGGGCGGCTATCTCCACACCGGCGATCTCGGCTTCATCGACGAGCTCGGGTACCTGCAGGTCTCGGACCGCATCAAGGACGTGATCAAGACCGGGGGCGAGTGGATCTCCTCGCTCGACCTCGAGAACGTCATCGGCCAGCACCCGGCGGTCAGCGAAGTCGCGGTCATCGGGGTGCCCGACGAGAAGTGGGGCGAGCGCCCCATGGCGCTCGTCGTCCCGAAGCGGGGTGCGCCCGACGACCCGGAGGCGATCCGCGCCTTCGTGCGCGGCTATGCGGAGCGGGGCGAGATCTCCCGCTACGCCGTGCCGGACCGGGTCCTCTTCGTGGGCGAGCTGGACCGGACGAGCGTCGGCAAGCTCGACAAACGCGCGCTGCGCCGAAGGTACGCGCGCTGATGGCCGGCGGAGCGGGTCCCCGCGACGAGGCGGTGTGCCGTGCCCCGGCGCGGTCACGCCCGGCAGGGGCGGGGCGTCGCGCAGCTTCTCCGGCCAGCCGAGACAGGACCGTAGGTAGTCCCGTATACTCATGGATTATCAGCAGAGAGTACGGAGAAACCGTTGAAGAGGCGGAGATGATGCAGCTATGATGCAGGCCATGCCGAAGACACTCTTCCTCATGGGCAACGAGGCCATCGGTCACGGCGCCGTGCGCGCCGGCGCGGGCTTCGCCTGCGCGTACCCCGGTACGCCGTCGACCGAGATCCTCGAGACGGCCGCGACGCTCGAGGGCATCCACGCCGAGTGGTGCGTCAACGAGAAGGTCGCGCTCGAGACGGCCGTCGGGGCGTCGCGCGCCGGCGTGCGCACCATCGTGACCATGAAGCACGTCGGCCTCAACGTGGCCGCCGACCCGCTCTTGACGCTCACCGAGACCGGCGTCAACGCCGGTCTCGTCATCGTCAGCGCCGACGACCCGGGGATGAACTCGTCGCAGAACGAGCAGGACAGCCGCAACTACGCCAAGTTCGCGAAGATACCCATGCTCGAGCCCTCCGACAGCCAGGAGGCTTACGACTTCGTCGCCGAGGCGTTCGCGCTCTCGGAGGAGTTCGACACCCCCGTGTTGCTGCGCTCCTCGACCAAGCTCTCCCACGGCCGCGGGCAGGTCGTGCTTGGCGAGCCCGTGACCTTCGAGCGGCGCGCCTACGAGAAGGACCTCGCCAAGCACATGATGGTGCCGCAGTGGGCGTCGCTGCGCACGCAGTCCCTGCTCCATCGTCTGCAGCGCTTGCGGGCGCGCGCCGAAGAGTCCCCGCTCAACGTCATCGAGCCCGGCACGCTCGATGTGGGCATCATCGCCTCGGGGGTCGTGTATCAGTACGCGCGCGAGGCGTTCCCCGACGCCTGGTTCCTCAAGCTGGGCATGTCGCACCCGCTGCCCTACCACAAGGTGGCCGAGCTCTACGAGCACGTGTCGCGTGTCGCCGTGGTGGAAGACCTCGACCCGTTCATCGAGGAGCAGGTACGCATGCTGGGCCTGCCGGTGATCGGCAAGGAGGCGATCCCGGCCAACGGCGAGCTGGACCAGGACATCGTCTACCGGTCGCTCGCGCCGCGCTTCGCCGAGCCGGCGCCGCGCGAGGCCGCGCGGCGCCCCGTCTTCCCGCCGGCGCCCAACATCGTCGACCCCCCGCAGCCGGCCGGCGATCTGCCGGTGCGGCCTCCGGTGCTCTGCCCGGGCTGCCGGCACCGCTCGGTGTTCACCGTGCTGCGCCGGCAGAAGCTCGCCGCCATGGGTGACATCGGCTGCTACATGCTGGGCGCCGACCCGCCGCTCAACGCCCTCGACAGCTCCCTGTGCATGGGCGCCAGCATCGGCATGATGGCCGGCTTCAACCGGGCCGTCGGCGCCAAGGCCGCCGCGGCCGTGATCGGCGACTCCACCTTCTTCCACTCCGGGATCACCGCGCTCATCAGCGCGTCGTACAACGAGTCCGACGGGCTCGTCCTCGTCCTCGACAACCGCACCACGGCGATGACCGGGCACCAGGGCAACCCCGGCACGGGGCTCCGGCCCGACCTCACGGAGGGCCCGGCGATCGACATCCAGCGCCTGTGCGACGGCATCGGCGTGCGCTGCACGACCGTCGACGCCAGGGACTACCCGGCCCTCGCGGCGACGATCAAGGCCGAGGCGAAGGCGCCCGGGCTCGGCGTCGTCGTCGCCCAGGCGCCTTGTGCGCTCCTGGTGCGCGAGAAGTCGGGCACGGTGCTGGTCGACGAGGAGCGCTGCAACCTGTGCGGCCTCTGTCTCGACATCGGCTGCCCCGCGATCGTCCCGGGCGACGACGCGGTCGGCATCACCGAGGCGTGCACCGGCTGCGGACTCTGCGTCGAGGTGTGCAAGCGCGGCGCCCTCACCCTTGTAGCCAAGGAGGTCGCACCGTGAATGGCGTCACCACGGTCTCGTTGATCGGCGTCGGCGGCCAGGGCATCCTGCTCGCCGAGGCGGTCCTCGCCGAGGCCGCCTCGGCCGAGGGCCTGCACGTCAAGGCCAGCGAGGTCCACGGCATGGCCCAACGCGGCGGCAGCGTCGTCAGCACGGTGCGCTTCGGCCCCCGTGTGTGGTCGCCCGTGTCGCCCAACCGCGCCGACGTCGTGATCGCCACCGAACTGCTCGAGGGGCACCGCGGTCTCAAGCTGCTCGAGCCGGGCGGGGCGCTCGTCTGCGCCGTCACGACGCGCATCGTGCCCGGCAGCGTGCTGAGGGGCGAGCAGGAGTATCCCGAAGACCTCGAGGCGGCCGCCGGGCGGCGCGGAGTGCACCTGCTGGGCATCGACGCCGAGGGGCTCGCGCGCGAGGCCGGCACCGTGCGCGCCGTCAACGTCGTCCTGCTGGGCGCGGCGAGCACCGTGCTGCCCTTCGGCGAGGAGTCCTGGAGCCGGGCACTCACGGCCGCCGTGCCGGAGAAGATCCGCCCGGTCAACGAGCGGGCCTTCGCGCTCGGGCGCCGGGCGGCCACGGGGGCTGCCTGACCGCCGGTCGCCGGCGGGCGACGGCCGTCGACGACGCGACGGCGGGCACACGCGGGTCGCCGGGCCGGTGCGGTCCCGGCACGCCCGCTCGAGATGACGCTCGCCTCCAGTCCATGGGGCTGCGGGGGACGCGCGAGAGGAGGAGCCGGCGATGGACATCGCGGGAGCACGCATTCTCATCACCGGAGGCGCGCGCGGGCTCGGCCGTACGTTCGCCCTGGATCTGGCGGCGGGCGGCGCCCGCGTCGGCGCCTGCGACCTCGACGCCGACGGCCTGGCCGATCTCGAGCGGGTGGCCGCCGACCGCGATCTGGCAGTCTGGACCGCTCCGGCCGACGTCGCGGATGAGACGAGTGTCGAGCGGGTGTTCGAGGGTTTCGTCGCCGTGCACGGCGGCATCGACGCGGTCGTCAACAACGCGGGCCTCAACCGCGACGGTCTGCTCGTGCGCAAGAAGGGCGACACGGTCGAGAGACTCCCGCTCGCGAGCTGGCAGGCGGTGATCGACGTCGACCTGACCGGGGTCTTCCTCTGCGGCCGCGAGGCCGCCTACCACATGGTCGGGCAGGGCACCGGCGGCGTCATCGTCTCGATCTCGTCGCTCTCCCGCCAGGGCAACGTCGGCCAGACGAACTACGCCGCCGCCAAGGCCGGGATCGTCGCCATGACGCGCACCTGGGCCATGGAGCTGGCGCGTCACGGGATCCGCGCGGTCGCCGTGTCTCCCGGGCTGACCGCCACCGAGATGGCGTTGGCGATGCCCGAGGAGGCGCGTCGGCGGCTGACCGAGTCCATCCCCCTGCGTCGTATGGCGACGCCCGAGGAGATCGGCCACGGCGTCCGGTTCGCGCTCGAGAACGAGTTCGTGACCGGCAAGGTGATCGACATCGACGGCGGACTGCGCCTGTGAGGGCAGTCCGGGTCCGCGACCGCTCAAGAACGAGACGACGGAGGTCACTATGGGTGCCGTGAGAGTCGACCCGGTGCGCTTCGAACGGATGCTGAACCCGCGCTCGATCGCGATCTTCGGGGGCGCCCAGGCGCAGGAGGCCATCCGGCAGTGCGACCTGATGGGGTACGACGGCGAGATCTGGCCGGTCCACCCCAAGGCCGAGGAGGTCCAGGGGCGCAAGGTCTACCGCTCGGTCGCCGAGCTGCCGAGGAGCCCCGACGCCGCCTACGTCGGCGTCAACCGCAACCTCACCATCGACATCGTCGGGCAGCTGGCGGAGCGTGACGCCGGGGGCGCCATCTCCTACGCCACCGGCTTCGCCGAGGCCGGCGAGGAGGGTTCGGAGCTCACCCAGCAGCTCCTCGACGCCTCGGGCGACATGGTCCTGATCGGACCCAACTGTTACGGGCTGCTCAACTACGTCACCGGAGCGATGCTGTGGCCCGACCAGCAGGGCGGCCGCCGGGTCGACAGGGGCGTGGCCATCATCACGATGTCGTCCAACGTGGGATTCAACATCACCATGCAGCGGCGCGGCCTGCCCATCGCCTACATGGTCTCGCTCGGCAACAGGCTCAAGTTCGACCTCAACGACGCGATCAGGATCTTCGCCCGGCAGGCCGAGGTCACGGCGATCGGGCTCTACCTCGAGACGATGCCCGATCCGAAGGGCTTCCAGGAGGCGGTCGACGTGGCCCGGGAGCTCGGCAAGCCCATCGTCGCCGTCAAGACCGGTCGTTCGCAGGTCGCCCAGCAGGTCGTCGTCTCGCACACCGCCTCGCTGGCCGGCTCGGACGCGCTCGTGAGCGCCCTGTTCGAGCGTCTCGGCGTGGCGCGCGTCGATTCTCTCGAGGCCCTGATCGAGGCGCTGAAGCTCCTGCACGTCGTGGGTCCGTTGCAGGGTGGGCGCATCGCCGCCATGAGCACCTCGGGCGGCGACCTCACCCTTCTCGCCGACGCGCTGACGCCGGGCTTGACCCTCCCGCCGCTCTCCGCCAGGGTCGCCGAGGGGCTCCGCGCCGTCGTGCACGAACGCGTGAATCCGGCGAACCCGTTCGACTACCAGATGTACACCTGGAACGACGCCGACGCGAACGCCGAGATCTTCGGCGCCCTGCTCGCCGACGACTTCGACGTCGCCCTCTGCTTGCTGGACTACCCGAGGGCCGACAAGTGCGATCAATCCACGTGGATCGGCGCCGAGCAAGGGTTCGTGCGGGCAGCCCGGCAGACCGGCACCAAGGGCGCCGTCATGGCCACGTTCTCCGACACGGTCTCCGAGCCCGTGGCCGAGCGGCTGATGGCGGACGGTGTCGCACTGCTCGCCGGCATCGACACGGGCGTCGCGGCGGTCAAGGCGGCGGTCGACATCGGTGCGGCCTGGAAGCGGCCGCCGAGCCTGCCGCTGCTCATCGCCCCCCGCGACGCGCAGGGCGCCGTGACGGTCCTCGACGAGACCGCGTCGAAGGCTCTGCTCGCCGGGGTCGGCGTCCCCGTACCGGCGTCGCGCGTCGTCAGCGGCGCCGAGGAGGCCGCCGCGGCGGCCGAAGAGCTCGGCTACCCCGTCGTCGTCAAGGCGCTGGGCGTCACCCACAAGACCGACGTCGGCGGCGTCCGGCTGGGTCTCCGCAGTGCGGCGGAGGCGGCCGCGGCGGTCTCGGCCATGGCGGCCCTCGCGGAGTCGTTCCTCGTGGAGCGCATGGTCGAGGATGCCGTCGCCGAGATCATCGTCGGCGTCGCCCACGACCAGCAGTTCGGTCCGTACCTCGTGGTCGGCGGCGGCGGGATCCTCGTCGAGCTCATGAAGGACAGCGCCTCGCTCCTGCTGCCGGTCACGAGGGAGCAAGTGCTGCGGGCGCTCGACGGACTGCAGTGCGCGCCGCTCCTCAACTGCTTCCGCGGCTGCCCCCAGGCCGACGTCGGCGCCGCCGCCGACGTCGTGCTCGCCGTCGCCGGCATGGTCGAGAAGGACCCCTCGGCGATCGTCGAGCTCGACATCAACCCGTTGATGGTCCTGGCCGAGGGGCGGGGGGCGGTCGCCGTCGACGCCTTGATCAGATCGAGCGTTTGAGCGGAAAGGACGGCGGACGATGAACGGTCCCGGCCTCGAGGAGAGGATCATGGACAGGGCGCGGGAGGAGGGCGCCGCGCTGGTCGGCATCGTGCGCATCGCCGACCTGAAGAAGGCTCCCTCCTACGCCGCCTATGACGCGAAGCCCTTCTACCCTGAGTACGAGGGCGTCGAGTGGAAGGACGAGTACAGGTCGCTCCTCGTGTGGGGGCTGCCGCACCCGGCCGACGAGCCTGTGCTGGACTGGTGGAGCATGAAGGTCAAGGGCTTCACCCCCGGTAACCGCGAGCTGGCGGCGCAGTCGAAACGACTCCGGGTGTGGGTGAACGAGGAGCTCGGGATGGGCGCGCTCTCGGCGCCCTACCAGATCGAGTACGGCGGAGCCTTCCTCAAGGACGCTGCCGTGCTCGCCGGCCTCGGCGTGATCGGCGAGAACAACATCCTGGTCACGCCGCAGTACGGCCCGCGCGTCCGCCTGCGCGCGCTCTTCCTCGAGGCCGAGCTCGAGCCCTCGGCCCCGCTCACCGGCTTCGACCCCTGCGGCGGCTGCGACCGGCCGTGCCACCGCGCCTGTCCGAAGGACGCGTTCGCGTCGGGGCGTTACACGAGGGCCGTGTGCAAGCAGGAGCAGGACCAGCGCGACGTCGACTTCGAGGTCCTCGACGGCGCGATCATGGGGATCGCCGAGCCCACCAACGTCACGGCGTATTGCCGGGCCTGCGAGCTCGCGTGCCCCGTGGCGCGGGAGGAGACGGCGGCCGCCTCGCCGGCCGCTGTCGCCAACGAAGCCCTGCGCGAGGCGGCCGCGCGGCTCGCCGTGCCGGCGGACACCGGTACGATCGAGAGTGGACCGGCAGACCAGACCCGCTTCGTCCTCACCGAGGATCGCTGGGCCGCCTTCGGCGAGCGTCTGGACGGCAAGTCGGAGGTCATCCCCGCGCTGCGCGAGGCCGCCGCCAAGGTGGACGAGTCCAGCGGCGCGGACGCGGCCTCGCGACAGGAGGCGCTCGCGGAGACCGACGACGTCGCCGGCTTCGCCTGCGGCGACCCGGCGCTCGACGACTTCCTCAGGCACCGCGCCTGGGAGGAGCGGGCGAGCGGCAAGACGCGTATCGCCGCGCGCGGCGGCCGTGTCGCGGCGTACTTCGGCCTCAGGGCGGCCACGGTCAGCCCGCCGGCCACCGTCGAACAGGAGCCGGGGCAGCCGCCCCTCGACGTCCCCGCGATCGTACTGGCTCGGCTGGCGGTCGATGGGCCGGAGCAGGGCCGCGGACTGGGCGAGGCGATGCTCGTCCGGGCGCTCTCCCGTTGCGCGCAGGCGTCCGACACCATGTTCGCCCGCGCCGTTCTCGCGTACGCGGAGACCGACGCGGCACGCGGCTTCTGCGAGCGCTACGGCTTCGTGCCCTCGCCGACCGGTCCGCGGCACCTCCTGCTGCGCATGAAGGACGTGCGCAAGACCTTCAAGTCGCTGGAGGCGTAGCCGCCCAGGCGGCCTGCGGGACGGGCATGAGCAATCCCTCGGCGCCGCGGTCGGCCGTCGCCGGCCTTCCCGTCGCCGGCGAGGTGCGCGGCGACGGCGACGGCCTCCCTCGCGCTGCTCGCCGACAGGCTGCAGAAGCCGAGCGCGGCGGCGGCCGGCACGACCCCGCCATGTCGGCCGGGTACACTGCGGGGGCCAAGGACGAGAGGAGACCCCAGTGGAGTTCCGCGTGACCTGCCTGACCCCGGCCGAGCGCGACCTCGTCATCGAGTCGGCCCTGCACATCCTCGAGCACACCGGGATGCG
>JAZBOM010000165.1:0-2454 GCA_036351205.1 Thermoleophilia bacterium
GCTCGCGAACGCCCTCGCCTGCTCGGCGAGCTTCTCGAGATTGGCGATCGCCTGCCCGCCGTCGAGACCGGTGGCGGCGAGGAACTCTGAGGCGTGTGTGCGCCGCACGAGCTCGGCGACGAGCTCGTGCGGCTCGCACTCGCGGCTCAGCCGGTGGAGCTCACGGAGCGTGGCCATGGCGGCGACGATCGCCTCGTGGCCCTCGGGCTGGCCGGCGGCGAACACGTCGAAGACGCCGCCCGCCGCCCAGAAGAGGAAGAGCTCGTCGTCGCTGAAGCCGAAGAACGACGAGTGCAGCGCGCCGTACAGAGCGGGCCCGTCGCCGGGGTCGTCGGCGGCACGCAGGCAGAGGAGCGCGTCGGCCACCTCGCGCCGGGTGAAGTAGGTCTTGCCGCCCTCGACCCGGTACGGCACCCCGGCCTCGCGCAGTGCCTGCTCGTAGGTCTCGAGGCCGGTGGTCGCCCTGAAGAGCAGGGCGACGTCGGACCATCGCGGCACGCGCGTGGGTTCGCTGCCGTCGTCGCCCGCCGCGCGTTCGCGGTCCTGCACGCGCCAGCGCTCGGCGTCGCCGTCGTGCATGGCGACGAGCAGTGCGGCCAGCGCCCGGGCCTCGTCGCGCCGCGCCTGCTCGGCGCCGCCGGCGCCGCCCCGCCCCGCGTACTCGCGACCGAGGAGCACGGCGACGCGCGGGCCCGCGGCGGGCGGCCTGTAGGGCTCGACCTCCTCGTAGCGCGGCTGGCGGCCGGGCTCGGCGTCGACCCCGAACACGCCCTCGAACACCCCGTTGGCCCAGTCGACGAGCGCCGGCGTGGTGCGGAAGTTCTGGCGGATGACCTCGACGACGCCGGCGCCCTCGGGCTGCGCCGCCACGAGCTCCTTGACCTCGTCGTAGAGCGCGATGTCGGCGCGGCGGAACCGGTAGATCGACTGCTTCGGGTCGCCCACCACGAAGAGCTTGCCGGGCTCGAGCACGACGTCGCGCCAGTCGGCCGCGACCGGTTCGCGCTCGCAGAGGTAGAAGACGATCTCGGCCTGCAAGGGGTCGGTGTCCTGGAACTCGTCGACGAGGACGTAGTCGAAGCGCTGCTGCAGCGCGGCGCGCGCCGTGAAGTCGCCGGCGAGCAGGTCGCGGAGGCAGCCCAGGAGGTCGGTGAAGTCGAGGCGGCCGAGCGCGAGCTGCGTGGCGCCGGCCCAGCGGGAGAAGGCGTCGGCGACCGCGACGGCGAGGCCGGTGACGAAGCCGGCGTACGCGTCGCGGAGAGCGGCGATCGCCCGCCCGAGGGCCGAGTAACGCTCCCACAGCTCGGCCTTGCCTTCGCCACCCCCGCGCCAGTTGCCCTGCCTGCCGCCGAGGGCGCCGGCCGAGCTCTTCACCGGCAAGCGGAGGAGACTCGCGGCGAGTTCGTCGGGTGCCGCGGGCGGTGCACTCATGAGCCGCTCGCAGCGCTCGACGAGGTCGAGAGCCCCGCTGCAGCCCTTGTCGCCGGGGTCGGAGCAGGCGGTGACGCAGAACTCACGCAGACGCTCGGCCGGGGCCGCCAGCGCGCAGAGGCCCGCCGCCAGGTCGGGCTCGGGCGGCGCCGCCCGGACGGGCTCGAGGTCGTACCGCTCGCCGAACACCCCGTTGGACCCAAGGGCCAGCTCGCGGACGGTGTCGAGGCGGACGCCGGCACGCAGCAGCCGCCCGAGCCAGGCACGCACCTCAGCGCCTGCCGCCTCGGTGGCGGCGAGCTCGGCGAGCCACGTCTCCCACAGCCGTGCGGCCTCGAGCTCGCCGGCGAGCGCGTCGAGCTGCTCGAAGGCCGGATCGACGCCGGCCTCGACCGGGAACTCGCGCAGGAGGCGCGCGGCGAAACCGTGGATCGTGTGGATCGGCGCGTCGTCGAGCGCCTCGAGGGCCTGCTGGAGGAGAGCGGCGCGCGGCGCGCCGGGTGCCGCCTCCGCGGCGAGCTGCTCGAACCTCTCGCGCACGCGCTGGCGCAGCTCGCCGGCCGCCTTCTCGGTGAAGGTGATCGCCGCGACCGTGCGCACGTCGCCGCTGCCGGCGTCGGGATCGAGCACGCAGCTGACGTAGCGGTCGACGAGGACGTGGGTCTTGCCCGTGCCGGCGCCGGCCTCGAGCAGGAAGGTGGTGCGGAGCTCCCGGGTCACCCGGTCGCGGACCGCCTGGTCGAGCGGCGGGCGCTCAGCCCGGCTCATCGGGGGGCGCTCAGCCCGGCTCATCGGGCGACACCTCCTCGGGCCCCTTGGTCTGCAGTCTGACCAGGCCGGCGAGCCGCTCGTGCTCGCGCTTGCGGGCACGTGCCCACGACGAGAAGCCGCAGGCATACCCGATGTCGCAGTAGTCGCAGCCCTTGTGGCTGGTGCGCGGGAAAAGACCCTCCTCGACCCCCTCCACCACCTCGGCGACGAGCGCCGAGAGGCGCGCTCGGGCGGTCGGCTCGTCGCCGTCGA
>JAZBOM010000166.1:0-10868 GCA_036351205.1 Thermoleophilia bacterium
CCGGGCGTGCACCCCGCACCGGCCGTGCAGCCCGCGCCGGCCGTGCAGCCCGCGCCGGCCGTGCGTCGGCGACCGCGCTACGCCGCGCCGTCGCGAGCGCCGCACCCGCCGTCAGGGTTCGGCGGCGGCCTCCTCGGCCGGAGCGTGCTCGGCGGCACGCTCCTCGGCGCGGAGCGCGCGCATGACGTGGACGAGGCGGCGCACGACGGTGATCGGCGTGAGGACGGCGATCAGGACGATCATGAACGGCAGCAGACCCCACGGCTCGAAGACGAAGCCTATGGTGAGGCCCACGAGCCGCTCGGGCCGCGACATGAAGCCGACCTTACAGTCGGTGCCGAGTGCCTCGGCACGCGCCCGGGCGTACGAGACCATCAGCGCCGAGCCCAGGCAGATGAGCACGGCGACCAGTTCCCAGAGGCGGTCCTCGCGGGCCATGTAGAAGGCCAGCGCCCCAAAGGTGATGATCTCGGAGACGCGGTCGAGCGTCGAGTCGAGGAAGGCCCCCGACCTGGTGGGGCCTCGCCCGGCGCGGGCGACGGCGCCGTCGAGGGCGTCGCAGACGGAGGCCACCAGAAGGGTGACGGCGGCCCAGAGGAAGTGACCGGTGACGATGAACCCGGCCGCGACCACACTGAGGGCGACCCCCGCACCGGTGAGGACATCGGGGGTGACACCCCAGCCGGCGAGGATCACGCCGAGCTTGTAGAAGCCGCGCCGGGCGCCGTCGGTGTAGCTGGTCTTGAGGCTGACCACGGAGGCTCAGCCAGCCGCCGCCGGGCGGACCGGCGGCGCGGCGCAGGACGGAGCGCGGGCGGGCACGGCGGTCAGCCGCCCTCGCGCTCGCGCACGGCGATGACGGTCTGGAAACTGCTCGTGGCCATCGCCCTCGTACGCACGGCGGCGTAGTACGCCGCCGCGGCCACCAGGCCGCCGGCGACGGCGTCGAGGATGAAGTGGTTGCCGCTGATGACGATGCTGGCGAGCACGGCGAAGGGGTAGACGGCGGCGAGCCAGCGCACCCAGCGCGGCCGCGCGAGCATGAAGACGGCGATGGCGACGAAGAGTGCATAGCCGAAGTGCAGGCTGGGCATCGCGGCGTACGGGTTGGCCAGCGGACTGGGGCCGGCGACGATGGCGTCGGTCCAGTCGCGCAGGTAGGCCATGTCGACGATGCCCGATGAGAAGAGCATGCGCGGCGGTGCCGTGGGCAGCAGGGCGAAGACGCTGACCGCCATCAGGTTCATCATCACGAACCAGTTGCGGAACAGGTGCCACGCCTCGGCACGGCGCATGTAGAGCCAGATCAGGCAGCCGACGGTGAGCGGCATGTGGGCGTACTGATAGAAGGCCACCGACCACGCGACGAGGAGGTCGACACGACTGGCGACCGCCTGGAGCCAGGGCTCGATGTAGATGCCGAGGGCCTGCTCGGCCCGCAGGACGGCCATGCCGTTGGCCATGGCGATGTCTTCACGACCCGTGGCCAGACCGTGGCCGACCTCGTAGAACACCAGGCAGACGAGCATGACGAAGACCTCGCGCACGTGATGGCGAGGCCCTCCTTGGGGCAGTGTGACCGCGGCTTCGCGCCGCAGGTGCGTGGTGTCGGTCCGCAGCCGCATGATCATCGCATCGCTCGGGACACGCGTGTCGGCCGCACTGACCCGGCCCTCCCGTCGTCGTCACGATACCAGAGCGCTCAGAAACCCGACAAGTGAGCGTGCACGGCAGGAGCGCTGGTGGGCCGTGAAGGATTCGAACCTTCGACCTTGGGATTAAGAGTCCCCTGCTCTACCAACTAAGCTAACGGCCCACGGGTCGGCGAGGCGCAATGGTACCAGCCTCGCCTGCCTCTGCCAAACGCGTCGCGAGCAGTCGCGTGTCGCCGCCCGCGCACCGTGAGCGCCGTCTCAGACGCCCGCGGTCTGCTCCCCGGCGACCGTGTAGCCCTCTCCCTCGATCGCCTCCTCGATGGTCGCGAGCTGGACCGCCGCCCGGTCGAACTCGAGGGCGACGGTCTTGGACTCGACCTCGACCTCGACACGGGCGACGCCGGGCAGCCGCCCGACGGCCTTCTCGATGGCCATCTTGCAGTGCGCGCACGACACGTCGGGCACGCTCAGGACGGTGTGGACGGTACGCTGCGGTTCGGGCATGCTCACTCCCCGCTCTCACTCTGCACCGGCAGCTCGGCGAGCCGGTAGGTCGCCGTCAGACCCCCGCCCAGATCGACGGTCACGCTGTCGCTCGCGGCGCTGAGGTCGACGACTCTACCTTCCCCGCCCGGGGTGACGACAATCGCCCCCTTGCGTGGGGCGCGCTTCTTGAACGAGGTGTAGACCCCGTGCTCGTACTTGAGGCAGCACATGAGGCGCCCGCAGGCGCCGGAGATCTTGGCCGGGTTGAGCGGCAGGCTCTGGTCTTTGGCCATGCGGATCGAGACCGGGTCCTGGTCGCCGGCGAACGTGCTGCAGCAGAGACTCCGCCCGCAGGGCCCGTACCCGCCCACGGTGCGCGCCTCGTCGCGGGCGCTGATCTGCTTGAGCTCGACACGCCGGCCGAGCCGGTCGTTGAGACGGCGCGCCAGCTCGCGGAAGTCGACGCGCTCCTCGGCGAAGAAGGTGACGTTGAGGCGG
Organism: Thermoleophilia bacterium; assembly: GCA_036351205.1. Lineage (GTDB taxonomy): Bacteria > Actinomycetota > Thermoleophilia > UBA2241 > UBA2241 > UBA2241. The sequence continues at coordinate 2,640 of JAZBOM010000166.1, forward strand.
CCGCCGTCGAAGGAGCGCGTGGCGCCGACCACCTTCATCGCCAGCCCGAGCTCGCGGGCGAGCTCGCGACACGCCGTGCGCGCCTCCTGCTCGACGGCGGCCGCCTCGCTCACGGCGGCGAAGTCGTCGGGGCCGGCCTTGCGCACGACGCGCTTGAGGCCGCCGGACGCCTGCCCCGCGGCGGCCTCCTCGGGGGCGAGCACGACGCGCCCGAAGTCGAGCCCGCGCGTCGTGTCGACGACCACGTGGTCGCCGATCTCGAGCTCGAGCTCGCGGGCGTCGAAACGGTACACCTTGCCGCCGCCCTTGAAGACGACGCTCACTACTCTCGTCACGCGCCGGTGACCTCCTCGAAGCGGACCATCATCGCCTGAAGGGCCAGCTTCTGATCGATGTTCAGGTACAGGTCGCCGCGCGTCGCCGCGATGATGCCGAGGAGACGGCGGTACACCTCGGGAGCGGCGAGGGCGCTCTCCTCGAGGCTCGCCCGCCGGTCCACGTTCAAGATGGTAGCAGGTGCGGCGCAGGAGAGCGCGAGCAGGTCGCGGAGCCACGACGCCAGAAGGTCGAGCGCGTCGAGGGCGGCGAGGCGGCGGCGGCGCAGCTGCTCGCGCTTCGCCCGCGCCTCGACGGCCTTGACCCGGCGCTCGCGCTCGCGCTTGTCGGAGAACGCCTGCTCGGTCGCGGCGATCTCGGCTGCGGCGCGTGCCGTCACCTCCTCACCGACGGCCGCGGTCTCGGCCTCGAGGAGGGCGATGAAGGCCGGCCCCGGGCGCCGCGTCTGCCCGTCGCCGCCGGCCGGGCCGCCGACGAGGCGCGCGGCCTGCACGAGGTACTGCTCGCGGCGGCGCGGCCCGCGGGCGTCGGCCGCCAGCCGCGCCGCCCGGTCGACCGAGCCGCGCGCCAGCCGGGCGAGGGTCGCGGCCTCGTCGCCGGCGACGCCGTGCACGCGCACGAGGTGCTCGGCGACCTCGGCCTCGGAGATGGGCGCGAGGTCGATGACCTGACAGCGCGAGACGATGGTCGGCTTGACCCTCTCGACGCGGTCGCTGACGAGCAGGAAGTGGACGTGCGCCGGCGGCTCCTCGAGGCTCTTGAGCAGCTTGTTGGCGGCCGCGTCGTTGAGACGCTCGCACTCGGGGATCACCCACACCCGGCGCGCCGCGGCGAAGGGCCGCAGGGACAGGTCGGCGACCAGGGCGTCGATCTGCTCGATGCGGATCTGGTCGCCCTCGGCCTCGATCACCGAGAGGTCGGGGTGCAGGCCGCGGCGCGCGCGCTCGCACTCGTCGCAGGTGCCGCAGCCGGCGCACCCGGTGACCAGGGCGACGGCGAGCTCGCGGGCGAGGTCGAGCTTGCCCAGGCCCTCCGGTCCGGCGAACAGGTAGGCGTGGCTCAGGCGGTCCTCGCAGAAGGCGCGCTCGAGCACTCGCTTGACGCGCGCCTGCCCGGCCACGCCCTCAAACACGGCGCGCCTCGAGCAGACGGCCGCACTCGGCCTCGACCTCGGCCGCGACGACCTCAGGGGGCCGCTCCCCGTCGACCAGGCGCACGCGGCCGGGGTAGCGCACCGCAAGCTCGCGGAAGCCGGAGCGCACGCGCCGCTGGAACTCGAGGCCCTCGCGCTCGATGCGGTCGGGAGACCCGCCCACCCGGGCGAGCCCGGTCGCGGGGTCGACGTCGAGCACGAAGGTGACGTCGGGCAGGACGCCCTGCAGACCGGGCTCGTTGAGTGCGTATACGACGTCGACGCCGAGCCCGCGGGCGTGCCCCTGGTAGGCGAGCGACGAGTCGAGGAAGCGGTCGAGCACGAGCACACGGCCGGCGGCGAGAGCGGGCCGCACGACCTCGGCGACGAGCTGGGCCCGGGCGGCGGCGTACAGCAGGGCCTCGGTCCAGGGCGCCAGGCCGTCGGGACCGTGCAGCAGCAGGGCGCGGATACGCTCGCCGGCCTCGGTGCCGCCGGGCTCGCGGATCACGGCCCCCGGCGCGTCGGCGGCACCGACCGGGAGCCCGCGCCCGGCGAGGGCCTCACAGAGAAGCTCGGCCTGGGTGGACTTGCCGCAGCCGTCGACGCCCTCGATGGAAACGAGGAGACCGGGAAGAGTCGTCACACGCCCTCCTCGAGACGCTCCGACCGGGGCAGCGCGCTCAGCCCGTCGAGCGCGACTTCGAGCGCGAGCGCGCCTTGTACGCCGCCTTGGTCGGGCAGTCCATGTCGAGACAGAGCACCCACGGGCGCCCCCGACCGCCACCTCCCAGGACCTTGATCTCGGGCCATCCGCACTCCGTGCAGGTCTTGCCGGTCGGCATGATGGTACCGCGCTGAGGGAGCGGGAACGTCTGCCCGCAGCCGCGACGGCCGTCGGGGCCGGGCGGGTCGCCCTCCTTGCCGATGCAGGCCGCGAAGCGCTTGCCCGTCTTGCCACGCAGGACGCGCAGCTGCCCGCCGCAGTTCTTGCAGACGCCCAGTGTCAGGTCTTCGCGCACGCCGCTGCGTATGCGGTCGCGCACCTCGTCGGCATGCGCGTCGAGCAGGCGCCACGCCTCCTCGAGCATGCGCTGGCTGTCGGCCACGACCTCCTCGCGGCGCAGCTCGCCCTCGCTGATGCGGTCCATCTCGCCCTCGAGCTCACGGGTCATGGCGCTCGAGGAGATGTCGAGGGGGGCCTCCTTCATCGCCACGTCGAAGGCGGCGATGAGGGCGACGCCGAGCTCGGTCGGCTCGACGGGGTTGTCGCGCACGTAGTTGCGGTCGTACAGGTGCTGGATGATGTCGGCCCGCGTGGCCTTGGTGCCGAGACCGAGGTCCTCCATCTTCTCGATGAGCGAGCCCTGACCGTAGCGCGACGGCGGCTGAGTCTCCTTGGCCTCGACCTGCAGCTCGAGGACGGGGAGCTCGTCGCCGACCGTCACGGCGGGCAACGGCCGGTCGCGCTTGGCCGCGTAGCGCTCGTAGACCTCGAGGAAGCCGGGGCTGGCGACGCGGCTGCCGCGCGCGAGGAAGGGCTCGCCGCCGATGCCGACGTCGAGCCGCTGCCCCTCGATCACCGCCGCCGGGAGGAGGGTGGCGAGGAACCGGCGCACGACGAGGTCGTAGACCTTGGCGGCGTCGCCGCTGAGCTCGCCGCGCGGCACGTCGACCGGGTAGATCGGCGGGTGGTCGGTGGTGCGCCGCTTGCCGCGCGTGGGCGTGAGGCGCTCCTGCGCGGCGAGGCGCGCGGCGACAGACGCCACCGGCTTGTACCCCGACAGCTGGTGCAGGCTGCCCTTGAGGTCGAGCGACGGCGGGTAGACGGTGTTGTCGGTGCGCGGGTAGCTGATGAGGCCGTCGAGGTACAGGCTCTCGGCGGCGCGCATGGCGCGCGCCGGCGAGACGCCGACCCCCGAGGCGGCGCTCATGAGGGCGGTCGTGTTGAACGGCGGCGGCGGGGCGACCTGGCGCGGCTGGGCCTTGTAGCCGGTCACGACGGCGACCTCGGCCGCCGCGGCGCGGGCGCGCGCCGTCTCGGCGGCCTCGGCGTCGTCGAAGCGACCGCCGGCGTGGGCGACGGCGAGCCGTCCTTCGTCCGTGTCGAGCACGGCGCCGAGCTCCCAGTACGGCACCGGCACGAACGCCCGGCGCTCGAGCTCGCGGTCGACGATGAGGCGCAGCGTCGGTGTCTGCACGCGGCCCACCGAGAGGAACTCGCTGCCGTAGCGGTAGGAGGCGAGCGACATGAAGCGCGTGAGCACGGCGCCCCAGATGAGGTCGATGTCCTGCCGCGAGTGGGCGGCCTCGGCGAGGCTGAAATCGACGGTGGACGGCTTGGCGAAGGCCGCCGTGACCTCTTCGGCGGTGAGGGCGCTGTACCGCGCCCGGTGGTGCCGGTCGACGACGGCCGCCGGGAGCATGGCCTTGACGCGGGGATCGGCGGGAGCGGCCGCCGTGGCGGTCGCCTTCGGGGCGGCGGCCTTGGCGGTGGCGGCCTTGGCGCCGGCCGCGGTCTTGCCGCCGGCGGCGCGGCGCCCGCGGCGGCCCTTGCCGCCGTCGGCCGGGTCGGCCGGGTGCCGCAGGAGCGCGTCGCCGCGGAGGATCTCGAGCGCCTCGTGGCCGATGAGCTCGCCCTCACGGTCGTAGTCGGTGGCGATGATGAGCTCGTCGGCGCCCTTGGCGGCGGTGCGCAACGCGGCCAGCGTGGACACGGCGCCGCCGTCGACGACCCAGGCGAGGTCGGGGCGGCGGATCATGTCGCCCAGCGTCTTGAGGCTCCAGCGCTTGTAGCTCTGGGGGAAGACGGTCTGCATGACGTGGCCGCGGAGGCCGATGGCGACGGCCTCGTCGCCTTGCCACTCGAAGCGATAGGAGCGCACCTTCTGACGGCCGCGGCCGTGCTCCTTGACCGCGACGGCGTCGCCCAGGATCTGGGCTATCTTCTTGGCTGCCGAATCCTTCTCAGTGACGATCAGTCTCATGCGTGCTCACTCGTGACGCCGGCGCCGTACGGCGCGGACTGGGGATGACTACCACACGGACCGCGGGTCGTCGAGGTGGACGACGCGGTCAGCCGAGGCCGGCGAGCGCCTCGTCGCGCGTGCCGTGGACGGTGAAGACCTGGTCGAGGCCGGTGACCGACAGGATGCGCCGGACGGGCCGCGTGGCGACGACCAGCGCGATGGTACCACCGAGGTCGTTGACGCGGCGCACCCCGCCGATCAGGACGCCGAGCGCGGTGGAGTCGATGAACGTGACGGCGGACAGGTCGATCACCATGTCGCACACACCGGCCTCGAAGAGCTCGAGCATGTGCTCCTTGAGCCGCGGCGCGGTGTAGATGTCGACCTCGCCGGTCAGCGTGACCAGGCCGACGGTGTCCTGCAGGCGCGCGCTGTCGACGCTGAAGGCTGTGCTCATCAGGGCGTTTCCTCGCCGTCGGGGCTGTTGGCTGCGATCCAGTCCTTGACGAACTCGGCGTCGGCCGAGTCGGGCTCGAGCTGGAGGTACCGCGTGTACGCCAGCAGGGCGCGGTCGGTGTCGCCGATGCTGGCGGCGATCTCGCCCATGATCAGGAAGTACTCGGCCTCTTTGGGCGCGAGACTGGTGAGCTGGCCGTAGACGTTGACCGCCATCTCGTAGTCCTGGAGGGTGAGGTAGACGTCGGCCAGGGTCTCGAGCACCTCGCGACGCGCGGCCTTGGCCTCGGCCCCCTTCTGCTCCTCGAGAAGCGTCGCCTGACGCTCGTAGGCGATGACCGCCTTGCGCCAGTCGGCCTCGCGCGCGTCGAGGTCCTGCTGCGCGTTGCCGCGCGACATCAGGGAGTCGCCCAACTCGCCCCAGAGGGCCACGTCGGTCTCGTCGGCGCGCAGCTGCTGCTCGAGGGCGGCGATCTCTTCGTCGAGCTGCTCGATCGGGTCGGCGCCGATACCGCCGCCACGCTGACAGCTCGAGAGCGCACCGGAGTAGCCGACGACGAGGAAGGCCGCCATCAGGAACGCCATGCCGCCGAAGATGATGCGCTGCCAGAACTTGACCTTCTTGCGATCGAGAAGCACTAGGCCGTCGCCTCCTCGAGGGCGCCGCCCGTCTGCCACCAGCCGGACTCGACGCTGCCCACGCGGACGAGACCCTGCCGGTAGCGCTCCTGGAGCCGCAGCCGCGCGACCAGGGCCTCGGCGCGGAGGAGCTCGACGTCGAGCCCGGGGTGCTCGCCCTCGCGGTAGACGGGGCGGCCACCGATCACGGTCAGCAGCACGTCGTCCTGGTTGGCGCCGAAGACGAGCGCCGAGTACGGGTTCTCGACCGGCGCGAAGTGCGAGCTCGAGATGTCGACGGCGATGAAGTCGGCCAGCTTGCCGGGCTCGATGCTGCCGACCTCGGACGCCATGCCCAGCGCCTCGGCGCCGCCGAGGGTGGCGAGGCGTACGCAGGTCTCGGCGTCGAGGACCGACGCATCGCGCTCGGTGGCGCGGTGCAGCAGCAGCATGGTGCGCATCTCGTCGAACATGTCCATGATGTTGCTCGCCGCGGGACTGTCGGTGCCGAGCCCTACGGTGACGCCCAGGCGCAGCAGGTCGGGCAGCGGCGCGATGCCGCAGCCGAGCTTGGCGTTGCTCTTGGGGCAGTGGACGACGGGGGTGCCCTTGGCGCGCAGGATGTGCACGTCGTCGAGCGTCGCCTGCGTGCAGTGCACGGCGATGAAGTCGCCGTCGAAGACGCCCCACTGCTGCAGGTACTTGATGGGGCTCACCCCGTAGGGCTGCACGAGCATGCGCTCCCAGCCGAGCTTCTCGCGGAAGTCGTGGGCGAACTTGCCCGAGCCCGAGCGCACGTAGGTGAGCTCTTCCTTGCTCTCGGCGACGTGGCTCGCCATGGAGATGCCCCGCTCGCGGGCGAACGCCGCGAGGGTCTGGAAGAGCCGGCTGGAGACCGTGTACGGGGCGTGCGGCATGAGACCCACGTCGAAGGTCGGCGGGGCGGCGGCACGCGCCTCGTCGAGCCGGCGCTCGATGGCGGCCAGGGTCTCGTCGATGCGCGTGTCGTCGATGCCGAACACCTCGAGGTAGAGGCGCCCGCGCAGCCCGGCCTCAGCCGCCGGAGCCATGCTGGTGCCGCCGTAGCTGGTGTCGGCCACGGTCGTGATGCCCGAGGCGACGGACTCGGCGGCGCCGAGGCGCGCACTGAGGGCGTACTCCTCGGGCGTCAGCGACGCCTTGAAGTCGACGAGTTGAAGGATCCAGTCGCCGAACTGGGCATCGTCGAGGATGCCGCGGAACAGCGTGTACTCGAGGTGGCTGTGGCAGTTGACGAAACCGGGCATGACGATCGCCCGGCCGAGGTCGACGACCTTCGCCTCGGGGTAGGCCGCGGCGACCTCGGCGGCGGCGCCGACGGCGGCGATGCGCTCGCCGGCGACGGCCACGGCGCCGCCCGCGACGAACGGCCCCGCCACAGGCAGGACCCAATCGGCGCGATAGATCGTCGGCTGGTTGTCGGTCATTGTCGTCAAGATGAGGGCGCGGGGTACCGCCGCGCGTGCGGTGAGTATAGGGACGGGCGCCGGGTGAGGCAACTGACGCAGGCTTGACCAACCGGGCGGCGCGCTATACTGCCTCGACGGCGACGACGCGAGGTGAAGTATGCCCGATCAGCCCAACGCGAGCTTCACTCCCGAGGTCATCGCGAGCTCGGTCTGGGAGGCGATCAAGGGCGTCCCCGGCCTCGCCCACCTCCACCGCACGCCGCTCCAGTCCCTGGGCGAGAAGGTCCGCATCGAGCGCCTCCACGCGGTGCGGCTCGACCAGGCGGCCGAGGACGGCCCTGCCCTCGACATCCACATCGTGGTCGACGCCGGGGCGCACATCCCGACCGTCGCACGCCAGGTCGCCACCGCCGGCGCCGACTATCTCGCCGGCATGACAGGCACAGCCCTCGCCCACGTCCGCGTGCACGTCGACGATGTCGCCGGGCTCGACCAGGAGTGACCCCACGAGCCTGACGGTGCGGCCGGGCCGGCGCCCCCGTGCGGCGAGCGTGACGAGCGCGCGATGAGGGCGCTCGACCTCACCGTGGCCGGGCGCGACGTCATGGCGCCCGTCTGCCGGGGATGCACCTGGTGGCAGTCGCCGCACCCGAGAGAAGCTGCCCTGCGCCCCGGCTGGGAGCGCACCGTCGAGGAGGAGGCCGGCTTCTTCGGCCGGGTCCTGGTCGACGGCGACGACGTGATCGGCTGGCTCCAGGCGGCCCCGGGGCGCCTCGTGGCGCGTGCGGCGGCGCTGCCCGCGGGACCGCCGTCGCCCGACGCCTGGATCCTCCTCTGCGCCTACTTCTACGACCAGGAGTACCTCGGCGGTTTTCAGCGCCTTCTGCTCGACGTCGAGGCCGCCTTGAAGCTGCGCGACGTGCCGGCGCTCGAGGCCTTCGCCCTGCGGCGCAGCGACCCGGCCGACCGGTTCCGCGGCTACCTGCGCGAGGCCAACCTCTTCAACCCGGGCGTGCTCGAGGGCGGCGGCTTCCGCGCCGTGGCGCGCTGCGGCGACGTGGCCCGCTACCGGGTCGACCTGGGCACGGTGGTCGCGGTCCCGCGCGAGAGCCGCGCCCGCGAGCGGGTCAAGGCACCGGCGGCCGCGCAGCCAGTCTGAGTGCGCGCGCTGCCCGCCCTCAGTGGAAGAGGCGCGGCAGGCGCCGCTTCCAGTCCTCGGGCAGGATCGCGTCGAGGGCGTCGTCGAGCGTGACGATGCCGAGCAGGTGGC
>JAZBOM010000167.1:0-6361 GCA_036351205.1 Thermoleophilia bacterium
GAGCGGCGCGGCACCGGCGACGCCGTGCGCGCCGGCCTCGAGCCGCTCGAGGGCTTCGACGGCGACGTGGTCGTGCTGGTCGGCGACGCGCCGCTCGTCGACGGCCAGTTCCTCGAGGGCCTCGTCGAGGCCCACCGTGCCGCGGGCGCCCGGGCGACGGTCGCCACCGCGGTCCTCGGCGATCCGCAGCACTACGGGCGCGTCGTGCGCGACGCCGCCGGAGCCGTGGCCCGCATCGTCGAGGCGCGCGACGCCGACCTCGACGAGGCGCGCCTGAACGAGGTCAACACCGGGTTCTACGTCTTCGACGCCGCCCTGCTGCGGGCGGTGCTGCCGCGCCTCCAGCCGGCCAACGTGCAGGGCGAGCTCTACCTCACCGACGCCGTGCACCTCGCCCTCGCCGACGGCGCCCGGGTCGACGCGTACGTCGCCGAGGAGCCCGAGGTGATGCTGGCCATCAACTCGCGCGTCGAGCTCGCCGAGGTCAACGCCCTGATGCGCCGCCGCCTGCTCGAGCGTCTCATGCTCGCCGGGGTGACGGTCGAAGACCCGGCGACGACCTACGTCGACTGGGGCGTCGAGGTCGGCCGCGACAGCGTGCTGCGGGCGAACACGCACCTGCTCGGGCGCACGACCGTCGGCGCCGCCTCCGAGATCGGGCCCGGCGCCTACCTGCGCGACGCGTTCGTCGGCGACCGCGCCCGTGTCGTCGCCTCGCAGCTCCTCGACTGCGTCGTGGGCTCGCGCTGCTCCGTGGGCCCGTACGCCTACATCCGCCCGAACACCGTCCTGGCGGAGGGAGCCCGGGCGGGCACGTTCGTCGAGATCAAGAACAGCCGGGTCGGCGAGGGCAGCAAGGTGCCGCACCTGAGCTACGTCGGCGACGCGACCATCGGTCGCGGCAGCAACATCGCCGCCGGCAACATCACCGCCAACTACGACGGCGAGCACAAGCACCCGACGCACATCGGCGACGACGTGCACACCGGCAGCGACACCACGTTCGTGGCGCCGGTCACCGTCGGCGACGGCGCCTACACGGCGGCCGGCTCGGTGATCACGCAGGACGTGCCGCCGGGCTCACTCGCCGTCGCCCGCGCCCGGCAGCAGACGATCCCCGGGTACACCGAGCGCCGCGCCGCCCGCCGTCTCGCCGAGCAGGCGGCGGCCGAGCAGGCGGCCGAGCAAGCCGCCGGCGGCGCGCCCGCCGCCGACGCGCCGCTGCCCGAGGCCGCGCCCGCCGCCGCGCCGCCCGCCGACCCGCCACACGAGGCGCACCCGCGGGGCGACTCACCCGGCGCGGATGCGCCGATCACTGGGCCCGCAGACGCGCCGGCTCCGGGCGACGACGACGCGCCGCCCGCCGACCCGCCACACGAGGGGCAGCCGCGGGGCGACTCACCCGGCGCCCCGCCGGCGCGGCCCTGACCGCGTGCCTCTGGTAGAATCCTCGTTCGGTCGGCGGCGAGCGAAAGAAGGGTAGGCGTGGCGGACAGCACGTACTGCATCTACACGACGCAGAAGCGCCTCATGGTGTTCGCCGGGCGCAGCAATCCGGCCCTCGGCCGGCGCATCGCCGAGAAGCTCGACATCGAGCTCGGGGGCGTGCTGCTCAAGACCTTCGCCAACGGTGAGTCGTACGCGCGCTTCGACGAGAGCATCCGCGGCGCCGACGTCTTCATCGTGCAGTCGCCGTGCGGCGTGGGGCGCCTCAACGACGAGGTGATGGAGCTGCTCATCATGATCCAGGCGGCCAAGCTGGCCTCGGCGCGCCGGGTCACCGCGGTCACCCCGTACTACCCCTACGCCCGCCAGGACAAGAAGAGCGCCGCCCGCGAACCCATCACCGCACGCCTGATGGCCACGCTGCTCGAAGCGGCCGGGGCCGACCGAGTCCTCGCCATGGACCTCCACCAGGGGCAGATCCAGGGCTTCTTCCAGATCCCGGTCGATCACATGACGGCGGTCCCGATGCTCGCCGACTACTTCAAGTACAAGGACTTCGGCGGGCGGCCGATCGTCGGCGTCTCCGCCGACGCCGGCGGCGTCAAGCTCGTCAAGCGCTTCAACAACCACCTTCCCGAGGCCGGGCTCGCCGTGCTCACCAAGGCGCGGCCCGAGCACAACAAGGCCGAGACCCTGCACTTCATCGGCGACGTCGACGGCAAGATCGCCGTGGTCGTCGACGACATGATCGACACGGCCGGCTCGATCATCAGCGCCGTCGACACGCTGTACGCGAAGGGGGCGCACGAGGTCTACGTGACCACCACCCACGCCATCTTCAGCGGCCCCGCGCGCGAGCGTATCCGCGAGTCCCCGGTCAAAGAGGTCGTGGTGACCGACACGGTCGAGGTCCAGCTCGAGCCCGAGGACAAGAAGATCACCGTGCTGAGCGTGGCCGACACCCTCGCCAACACGATCAAGAACGTATTCGAGGACGAGTCGGTGAGCGAGCTGTTCGCCGGCGAGAACCAGCTCTTCTAGCAGGAGACCCCATGGACAACGTCAGACTGCCCGCGCACCCGCGTCAAGAGACCGGCTCGCGGGCCGCCAACCGCCTCCGCAAGCAGGGACTGATCCCCGGCGTGCTCTACGGTCACGGCAAGGCCGCCGTGATGTTCGCCGTCGAGCCGGCCCACCTGCGCGCGGCGATGTCGACCGAGGCCGGGCGCCACGCCGTCCTCGAGGTGACCCTCGAGGGCCAGAAGCGCAGCCACCGGGCGATCATCAAGGACCTCGAGCTCGACCCGGTGCGCCACATCGTCACTCACGTCGACCTCCAGGAGATCCGTCTCGACGAGGTCATCGAGGCCAAGGTCGCGGTGCGCTACGAGGGCCCGTCCGCGGGCGAGAAGGTCGGCGGCATGCTCGACGAGGCGACGCGCGAGGTCACGGTCAAGGGCAAGGTCACCGACATCCCCGAGCACCTCGCGGTCGACATCACGGCGCTCGAGATCGGCGACGCGCTCTACCTCAGGGACCTGTCGATACCCGAGGGCTTCGAGCTCCTCGACGACCCGGAGCAGGTGCTCTGCAGCGTGCTCATGCCGCGCAAGGTCGCCGAGCCGGTCGAGGGGGAGGAAGAGGAGGCCGCGGCGGTGCTCGAGGCCGAGGAGGCCGCCGAGCCCGAGGTCATCGGCAAGGGCGCGAAGGAAGAGTCCGGGGAGTAGGCCGCGGCCTGACGGGCGGTGGGCCTGCGCTCACAGCCGGTGGCGGTGGAGGCGCTCGTCGTCGGCCTCGGCAACCCCGGCCGCCCGTACGAGGGCACCCCGCACAACGTGGGCTACGCCGTGGTCGAGCGGCTGGCGCGGCGGCACGGCTACCCGCGCGCGAAGCGCGCGTACGACGGCCGTGCCGCCGAGGGCCGCATCGCCGGCTCCGCCGTCCTCCTGCTCGAGCCGACGACCTTCATGAACCTGTCCGGACGCAGCGTGGCGGCGGCGTTGCGCGCGACGAAGCTCGCCGCCGACCGCCTGCTCGTCGTGCACGACCACATCGACCTGCCGTTCGGCCGTCTGCGGCTCGCCGCCGGCGGCGGCAGCGGCGGGCACAACGGCCTCAAGAGCATCAGCGGGTTGATCGGCCCCGAGTACCACCGGCTGCGCGTCGGCGTCGACCGACCGCCGAGCACCGACCCCGACGTCGTCGCCGACTACGTCCTCAGCCCGTTCGCCGAGCCGCGCGCCGAAGTCGAGGCGCTCGTCGAGCGCGCCGCCGACGCCGTCGAGCTGTGGGTCGAATTCGGTCTCGACGAGGCCGCGAACCGCATGAACGAGCCGCCGGCCGGCTGAGGACGGCTGAGGACGGCCTGACCGTCCGGCGCCGCGTTCGGTGAGCGTCGGCCGCGCGGCGCTCGCCCGGGCCGGGGGCGCAGCGCCCGTCCGGCCTCGCGCTCAGAGATCGGCCCGGGCGAGCGCGACGGCGATCTGGTCCTGAGCCCGGCGGGCGCGGTAAACGTCGACCGGGTCGCCGTTCATCAGCATGGCGACGAACACCTGGTGGCCGTCGGCGCTCTGCACGGTGCCCGAGAGGCAGCACGAGATGCGCAGCGTCCCCGTCTTGCCGCGGAAGTTGCCCGCCGCCGCCGTCCCGCGCATGCGCGTGGCCAGGGTCCCGTCGACGCCGGCGATGGCCAGCGAGGTCCTGAAGGTCGCCCAGTCCTCCCGCAGGCGCATCGCCCGCAGCAGGCGCACGACGCCCTTCGCGCTCAGCCGGTCGAGGTAGCAGAGCCCCGAGCCGTCGTAGAGGCGGTAGGCGTCGTCGGGCACGCCGAGGGCGGCGAGGGTCTCGCGCGCCACCCGCAGGCCGGCCGCCGTGGAGCCCACGCCGTAGACGTCGCGGCCGAGGCCCTTGAGCAGCATCTCGGCGAAGAAGTTGTCGCTGTCCTTGTTCAGCACCTTGAGCAGCGTGGCGAGCGGCGCCGAGTACACGGTGTGCATGCAGCGCGCCCCCGCGGGCACCCTGCCGGCGCGCGCCGCGCCGACGACGTCGATCCCGGCGCGCTCGAGCATCGTCCTGAAGCGCCGGGCGACGTACAGCGGCGGGTCGTCGACGCGCTCGCCGGCGTACCAGTTCTCGTTCAGCGACAGGGCCGACAGGGGCCCGCACTCGACCCTGAGGTGCGGGCTCCAGCTCGAGACCACGCGCTGCGAGTCGAACCAGGTGGCGTCGCCGAAGACGCGTCCCTCGATCTTCCTGACGCCGAGGCCCTTGAGGTAGGCGACGAACTCCTGGATCGAGCCGGTCTTGATGCCGTACGCCTCGCGCTGGTACGTCAGGGTGGAGAAGGCCGGGTCCCCGTAGCCCTTGAGGTAGACGTCGCCGTAGATCGTGCGCTGGCCCGGCTTCAGGGGCAGGGTGAAGAAGAGCGAGGTGGGGAAGCGGTGGTCGGCCGGCCAGGTGACGAGCGCGGCCGAGCTCGTCACGAGCTTCATGTTGGAGGCCGGGGTGAGGAGCGTGCCGCTGTTCCAGCCGTAGAGGGACTCGCCGGCCGTGCGGTCGTAGACGGACACTCCGGTGCGCGAGGTCGCGACGCCGTTGTCGCGCAGGATCGCGCTGATGCGCCGGCTGATGGTGCTCGCGCCCGCGGTCGCCGGCAGGGCCGCCGCGAGCAGGGTGAACAGCAGGAAGAGGACGAGGACGGCGGCCGCCGGGCGACGCGGCATCGCCGGTCGCGGGCGGTGAGGGTCGGGCCGCTGTCGTCTGCTCATCGTCATGACCTCTCGCGAGGTATCGGCCGGCGCGGTGACTGTCGTGAGTATTCGCGGCCGCACCGTGGTGCGCCTGCCGGGTACAATGGGCGGGCGACCCCGTCGCCCTCCGGCGGCGGGGCTGTCCGCGTGCCACGATGCTGCTTCAGGACCTTCTGCAGAGCGAGAGTCTCACGACGGCCGCGCCGCGGCTGCGCCGCGGCGCGGCCGTCTACGCGCCGACCTTCTTCGCCCCCTACGTGCTCGCCGGCCTCATCGCCGCCGAGGGCGGCGGGCGCCTCGTGGTCGCGCCCGACGCCGAGGCCGCAGCGGCGCTGGCCGCCGAGCTCGCCGTCTACCTCGAGCGCGAGGTCCCGGTGCTGCCGGCGCGCGGCGTGCTCTACGGCGCCGACGTGGCGCCGGCGCCGCACGTCGTCGGCCAGCGCCAGCAGGCGCTGGCCGCGCTCGGCGCCGGCGGGGTCGTCGTCGCCGACGCCGTCGCCGCGCTGGAGCGCTTCCTGCCCCTCGACCTCCAGCCCGAGCCCCTGCGGCTGGTCGTCGGCGAGGAGACGCCCTTCGACCTGACCGTCGAGCGCCTCGTCGCGCTCGGCTACGGGCGCGTCGAGCAGGTCCGCGGCCGCGGCGAGTTCGCCGTGCGCGGCGGACTCGTCGACGTCTACCCCTCGATCGGCGAGCCCCTGCGCGTCGAGTTCTGGGGCGACGAGGTCGAGCGCCTGCGTACGTTCTCGGTGTACTCGCAGCGCACGGCGGCGGAGGTCGCCGAGGCGACCGCGTACGCGGCCTTCGAGGCCGACACCGCCGGCGACGACTTCCAGGGCGCGGTGCGGCAGGTCGAGGCGGCGTGGGAGGAGGAGGGCCGCGACGAGACGCCCGACGACAGCGTCCGCCGCGCCGAGGTGCGCGCCCTCGCCGGCCTCGCCGGGCGCTTCACGACCCTCGCCGAGTGCGCCGCCGCCGCCGGAGTGTCGCTCATCGTCCTGCGGCCCGACGAGACCTGGCGGGTGCTCGCCGACTTCGCCGCCGAGGTCGACCTCGTGTTCGGGCCGGCGACGCGCGACCGCGGCGTCGCGGGCGCCGGCGACGCCACTGGCCGCCGTTGTCGATGCCGTCGGTTTCATGCAGAACCAGGACTATCGTCGCGTGCCCGA
>JAZBOM010000168.1:0-7183 GCA_036351205.1 Thermoleophilia bacterium
AGGGGCTCGCCTCGCTCGCCGGCGGCGCCTTCGCCGCCTGGCTCGCGCTCACGCAGAGCTGGGCCGTGGTGTTCGTGCTCGCCGGCGCGCTGGCGTTCTCGGCGGCGGGGCTCATGATGGCGATCCGCCACCAGGCCCGGCCGGCCCTGGAGGCGGCGGCACGACCCTGAGACGGGGGTCGGGACGCGGGCGGGGGCGGCGAGCTCGGCTCGCCGCCCCCGTCGCGACTGGCCCCCGCCGACGGCCGCCCCCGCGCCCCGACTCCGTGCGGCCGCGGACGGGCGGTCAGACCGGCGTCGTCGCTCAGACGCCCTCGGGCAGGCTCCCCAGCCTGTCCTTGACGATCCTCGTCGAGGTCTCGATGACCTCGAGGCTCTCGTCGACGTCGGCCTGGGTGTGCGCCGTGCTGGCGAAGAAGCGCTCGAAGGGCCAGTTGTGGTAGTACACGCCGCGCGCCTGGCACTCGCGCTGCAGGTGCTCGAAGAAGCGCACGTCGCTGGCGCGCGCCTGACGGAAGCGCGTGACCGGCTCCTCCTGGCCGAAGAAGACCTGCCACATCGGCCCGACCTGGCTGATGTAGGCGGGCACGCCCTGCTCGGCGAAGATGGCGCGCATCCCGCCGACCATCGCGTCGGCGATCGCGTTGAGGTGCCCGTACACCGCCTCGGTCTCGTCGAGGAGCCTGTCGAGGGCCGCGTTCATGCCGGCCAGCGTCATGGGGTTGGCGCTGTAGGTGCCGCCGTGGAGCACGAGGTTGCAGGTCTCCACGTCCATGATCTCCTTGCGGGCCCCGAACGCGGCCGCCCCCGGCGTGCCGCCGCCGACGGCCTTCGCGACACACGTGATGTCGGGGATCACGCCGTAGCGCTCCTGCGCCCCGCCGAGAGCCACCCTGAACCCGGTGATGACCTCATCGAAGATCAAGAGCACGCCGTGCTCGTCGCAGAGCTTGCGCACCCCCTCGAGGAAGCCGGGCTCCGGCGGGATGATGCCGGCGTCGGCGAGGATGGGCTCGGCGAGCACGGCGGCGAGCTCGTGGGCGTGTCGCTCGATCAGGGTCGCGACGCTGTCGAGGTCGTTGAAGCAGCCGACGATGACGGTCTCCTCGACCGCCTTGGGGATGCCGGCGAGCGACGGCAGCGTGCGCGGGTACTTCTCGGACCCCGCCGCCTCGAGCGCCGGCACGTGCGAGAAGGCGTGGCAGTCGAGGAACCCGTTGTAGCTCCCCTCCCACTTGAGGATCTTGTCCTTGCCGGTGTAGCCGCGCGCCAGGCGTATCGCCGCCTGGGTGGCCTCGGAGCCCGAGTTGGCGAAGCGGATCTGGTCGATGCCGGGCACGGCCTGCACGATCTTGCGCCCGACCTCGTAGTCGAGCTCGTGCGGGAACGTGTAGAGCATGCCGCGCTCGGTGATCTGCTCGACGATGGCGTCGACGATGAACTTGGGACGATGCCCGAAGATCATCGGCCCGTAGCCGATGCACCAGTCGGTGTAGCGATTGCCGTCGACGTCCCAGAAGTGCGCACCCTCGCCCTTCTCCATGACGATCGGGCGGGTGCCGATGAGGCGGGCGTAGCTCGACTCGCCGCCGGCGATCACCTCCTGGCACTTGGCGAACCACTCCTGGGTCTTGGTCAGGTGGGCGTCGTCGATCAGGTGGTCGCTCATGGCTTCAGCAACTCCTTCATCAGCGGCCGGGCGCGGCGCGGTCACCCGCGGGTGCGGGACCGGGTCCCCGGTGTGTGGCGCAGAGTCTATCGTGAGGGCGCCGGACGCCGCGAGAGGGCAGCGTGCGGCGCCGTCAGCGAGGGCGCCGGTCGTCGACCCGGTGGCAGGCCGTCTTGCCCTGGCCGCTGGTCATGCGCGGCAGCGAGAAGGGGTCGAAGAGCTCGATGCGCGGGGTGACGCCGACCGCCGTCTTGACGCCGGCGGCGATCCCCCTGGCGAGCGTCTCACGCGCCGCGTCGCTGAGGCCGGCGAGGTCGCGCACCTCGACCTGCACGGTGAGGCGGTCGAGGTTGTCGACCAGCTCGACGACCATGCAGAAGTTGTTGGCGAACTCGTCGAAGCGCACCAGCACCTCTTCGATCTGGCTGGGGAAGACGATGAGTCCTCCGATCGAGAGCGCGTCGTCGCTGCGCCCCGTGATGCGGCCGATGCGCGGGTGCGTGCGGCCGCACGGGCAGGGCTCCCAGGTGAGCGAGCTGATGTCGCGGCTGCGGTAGCGGATCATCGCCATCGACTCGCTGGTCAGCGACGTCCAGACGAGCTCGCCGGGCTCACCGTCCCCCACCGGCTCGAGGGTGTCGGGGTCGACGCACTCGACGAGCAGGTGGTCGGACCAGACGTGCATGCCCTGCTTGACCGGGCACTCGGCGGCCATGCCCGGCCCAAGGAACTCGCCCATGCCGTACTCGTTGAAGGCGTCGACGCCGAGCGCGGCGGCGAGCCGTTCGCGACCCGACTCGGGCCAGGGCTCGGCGCCGAAGAGGCCGACGCGCAGCCGCGAGTCGCGGGCCAGGTCGATCCCGCGCTCGAGCGCCTTGTCGGCGAGGAAGAGCCCGTAGGACGGCGTCGTGCAGACCGCCGTGACGCCGAGGTCGACGATGAGGCCGATGAGCAGCTCGTGGCGCCCGATGCCGGCCGGCACGACGCCGATGCCGGCGTGCTGGGCGCCGTACTGGAGCCCGATGCTGGTCGGGAGGCCGTAGCCGAAGCAGTTCTGCAGCAGGTCGCCGGGGCGCAGGCCGACCATCCACATCGTGCGCGCGTTGCGCCCGGCCCAGGCGTCCATGTCGCCACGCGTGGCCCAGATCGGCGTCGGCTTGCCGGTCGTCCCCGAGGTGCTGTGCACCTCGATGATCTCGTCGAGGCCGCAGGTGCGCAGGCCGGCGGGGTACGCGTCGCGCAGCGCCGCCTTCTCGAGGAAGGGGAGGCGGCGCAGGTCGTCCAGCGTCGCGATGTCGTCGGGGGCGACACCGGCCGCGCGGCAGAGCTCGCGGTACGTGGCGCTGCGCCCGTATGCGTGAGCGGCGACACGCTGAAGACGCTCGAGCTGGAGCGCCCGCAGGGCGCCGGGCTCGAGCGTCTCGTGCGCGGCGTCGAAGTACGGGCGGTCCTGCGCCGCGGCCCCCTCTGCGCTCAAGCGCCGCCCCCGGCGCCGATCGAGCGCCCGGCCGCGAAGGCGGCGAAGTTCATCTCGAGCCACTTCGGCGGCACGTTGCGCTCGAGCGCCCGCTCCCAGGTCTCGACGGCAAAGGGGAGGTGCACGGCGAGCGCGCCGACGAGCACGATGCCGGCGACCTTGACGTCACCGATGCCCTCGGCGACGGCGTTGCCGTCGACGGGCGTCACGTGCGCGTACCCGGCCGCGAGGCGCTCGACGGCGTCGAACGGGTAGGCGATACCCGTCGAGGCGAGCGGCGGGACGATCTGCTGTGTGTTGACGATGGCGACGCCGTCCGACGTGAGCGACGGGGACACGCGCAGTCCCTCGGCCGCCTCGAACGCGAGCAGGTAGTCGACCTCGCCGGGGCTGATGCTCGGGGCGACGACGCGCTCGCCGATGCGGATGTGCGAGCTCACGCTGCCGCCGCGCTGGCTCATGCCGCGCGTCTCGCTGAGCTTCACCTCGAGGCCGCCGTGCAGCATCGCCGTGTCGGCGATGACGGCGGCGGCCACGATCACGCCCTGGCCGCCGACCCCGACGACCAGGACGTCGTCGACCGCCCCGCCGGCGTAGTGCCGGGCGGCGGCGTCCGGCGCCGAGGCGGCGCTCATGCGGCATCCTCCACGTGCGCGGCACTCATCTCGCGCCCTCAGGGCCGGATGCGTCGACCCGCTTGATCGCCCCCGTCCGGCAGAGCTGCTCGCAGAGCGAGCACCCCGCGCACGTGCCGGTGTCGATCGCCACCTTGTGGCGCCCCTTGTGCGTCGCCTCGACGTGGTGCAGCGACGGGCAGCCGAGCGACATGCACAGCTGGCAGGCGTTGCAGAGCTCCTCGTCGACGGCGAAGGCGCCGAGACCCGCGGCCTTGCTCGGGAAGAGCATGCAGGGGCGGTCGGTGATGATGACCGCCGGCCCGTCGAAGGCGAGGCCGGCCTGCAGCGCGTCGAGGCACGCCTGGTAGTCGTACGGGTCGACGACCGCCACGTGCTCGACCCCGAGCGCGCGGCAGATCGCCGCGAGGTCGACGGGCTTCGTCTCGACGCCCGCCAGCGTGCGCTCGTTGTGCGGGTTCGTCTGCCCGCCCGTCATGGCGGTGATGCGGTTGTCCTGGATGAGCACCGTGACGTTGGTGCGCTGGTGCACGGCGTTGAGCAGCCCAGTAAGCCCGGAGTGCAGGAAGGTCGAATCGCCGATGACGGCGATCGAGCCGCCGTGCTCGCCGCCGCCGGCCCGCGTGAACCCCTGCTCTATCGGGATGCTCGCCCCCATCTCGAAGGCCGAGTGCATGTGCTCGACCGGCGGCAGCGTGGTGAGGTCGTAGCAGCCGATGTCGCCGTGCACGTCGAGGTCGAGCTTCTTCATCGCCCGCGCCATGCCGCGGTGCGGGCAGCCGGTGCAGAGGACGGGAGGCCGCGGGATCACGGAGGCGTCCTCCGCGGCCTTCTCCTCGGCCCAGCGCGGCAGGTCGAGGCCCGCCTCGACGAGACCGCGCCCGACGCGCACCGGCGTCAGCTCGCCCCACTGCGGGAACCAGCGCTTGCCCTCGCAGGAGATGCCGGCGGCGAGGAGCTGCTCCTCGAGGTACGGCTCGAGCTCCTCGACCACGAAGAGCCGGTCGACGGTCGCCGCGAAGCGGCGCACGGCCTCGAGCGGCAGAGGGTGGATCATGCCGAGCTTGAGGAAGGACGCCTCGGGGACCGCCTCCTTCGCCGAGATGTAGGCGGCGCCGGCGGCCACGACACCGATGCGCGTCGCCCCGCCGCCGGCGAGCGAGACCCAGCCCGAACCGTCGGAGCCCTCGCGTCGCGCCCCCGGCTCGACCCGCGCCAGCTCGCCGGACGCGGCGGTCGCCTCCGCGTACTCGGTCAGCCGCGCGAAGCGCTCGATGAGACTGCGGTGCATGGGGCGTGAGAACCGCGGCAGCAGGCTGTACTTCTCGGTCTTGCGGTGCGGGGGCTTGCGCTCGACCGCCTGACGCTCGCCGACGCGGACGATCGACTTCTGGTGCGCCGTCTGGATCGAGAGGCGCACCATCACCGGCACGTCGTAGGCCTCGCTGAGCTCGAAGGCCAGCTTGACGTGGTCGTAGCACTCCTGGCTGTCGGCCGGCTCGAGCATCGGCATGCTGCTCATGCGGCCGAAGTAGCGGTCGTCCTGCTCGGTCATGCCGCTGGCCATGCCCGGGTCGCCGGCGAGGCAGACGACGAGGCCGCCGTTGACCCCGGTGTACACCGAGGTGATCAGCGGGTCGGCGGCGACGCTGGCGCCCGCGCTCTTCATCGCCGTCAGGGCGCGGGCGCCCCCCATCGACGCCCCGAAGGCGACCTCGTAGGCGACCTTCTCGTTGGTCGACCACTCGGCGTAGACACCCTCGTAGCGTGCGAGGTTGGTGACGATCTCGGTGCTCGGGGTGCCGGGGTAGGCGGCGGCGACGTGCACGCCCGCCTCCCAGGCACCGCGAGCCACGGCCTCGTTGCCGAGCATGAGGAGCTTCTCCATGGGGTGCATTCAAGAGAATCGGCGGCCCGACGGCAAGCCGAGCCGGCCGCGGCCGTCTGGCGGCGCGCGCCGGGCGACGCGGGCGGCCGCGTGCGTAGACCGCTCCGGCCCGAGCCCGTGACGCGAGAGAACACTCCGCCCGGGCCTGCGCCCCCCGAGAGCGAAGCGGGTCCGGTTGCATCGCGTCGCGCCCCGCGTAGAGTTCAGGCAGCCGCGCCGGAGGACCGCACCCGAGCGAGTCGCCGCGCGACGTGCGGCGCCCCGACACCGACGCTCGGCCGCGCCGACACTCGTGAGAGGTGAGAGGAGTGCCCGTGACCATCGTCCTGGACGGCTCGTCGCTGACCGTGGAGAAGCTCGTGCGCATCGCCCGCGGTGGCGAGCGGGTCGAGCTCGACCCGGCCGCGCTGGAACGCATCAAGGCTTGCCGCGCGATGCTCGAGGAGAAGATCGCGGCGCGCGAGATCATGTACGGCACCAACACCGGCATCGGCGAGTTCTCCGAGATCGTCTTGGACGACGAGCAGGTCCAGCAGTTCCAGCGCTACCTCGTCTACAACCACGCGGCCGGCATCGGCGAGCCCGCGCCGGTCGACGTCGTGCGTGGGGCGATGGCCGGCCGCGTCAACGTCCACGCGCACGGCAACTCCGGCAACCGCCCCGAGATCACGCTCACACTGGTCGAGATGCTCAACCGCGGGGTCACGCCGGTGATCAGCTCGAAGGGTTCGGTCGGGGCCTCCGGCGACCTCGCCCCCATGGCCCAGCTCGCCCTCCTGCTGATGGGCGAGGGTGAGGCCTTCTACGAGGGCGAGCGCCTGCCGGGCAAGGTGGCCATGGAGCGCGCCGGCATCCCGGTCCCCGGGCTCGAGGCGCGCGACGGCCTCGCCGCCATCAACGGCTCCAACGTCCTCACGGCGATGAGCGCCCTGCTCTGCCACGACGTCGACCGCTGGCTGCGCCAGGCCGAGATCGCCTGCGCCATGTCGCTCGAGGCCCTCCTCGCCAACCTCAAGCCCTACGGCGCCAAGCTGCACGAGCTGCGCGGCTTCCCCGGCGCGGTGCGCAGCGCCGCCGCGATCCGTGCCTGCATCGAGGACAGCGACCTGGCCACCGGCAAGATCAAGACCAAGGTGCAGGACGCCTACTCGATGCGCTCATCGCCCCAGGTGATCGGCGCCGCCCACGACGCGCTCGCCTGGGCGAAGTCGCAGGTCGAGATCGAGCTCAACGGCGTCGGCGACAACCCCGTGTGGGTGCCCGAGGAGAAGCTGACGCTGACCGGCGCCAACTTCCAGGGCACGCCGGTGTCACTGCCCATGGAGAATGCCGGCACGGCCATCACCATGGTGTCGGTCCTCAGCGAGCGGCGGCTCAACCGGCTGCTGCACCCGGCGCTGTCGGTGGGCCTGCCCGCATTCCTGACCAAGGGCGCCGGCATGTTCTCCGGACATATGCTCAGCCAGTACACCGCCGGCATGCTGGTGGTGGAACAGCGCATCCTGAGCACGCCCA
>JAZBOM010000169.1:0-5101 GCA_036351205.1 Thermoleophilia bacterium
ACAGCGGGCTCACTGGAGGGTCCCTCCCCATCCGATCTCGTCCTCGTGGAGGACGCCCGGCAGCGCGTGACGCAGCAGGCGGTTGACCTGGGTCGAGAAGAACAGCGACCCGTTGAGGACTTCGTCGGCGGGGCCGTCGGCGAGGACGCCCCCGTCGCCGAGTACGAGGACTCTCGTGGCGGCACGGGCGGCGAACTCGACATCGTGGGTGACGAGCAGCACGCAGCGGCCGGCCGCGGTCCACCCGCGCAGCAAGCGTGCGAGGTCGACCTTGTGACTGGGGTCCATGCCGCGCGTGGGCTCGTCGAGGACGAGCAGGGCAGGCTCGCCGCAGGCGACGGCGGCGAGCGCGACACGCGTACGCTCGCCGCCCGACAGCTCGCGCGGGTCGCGGGCGAGCAGGGCGGCGAGCTCGAGCTCGGCGACGATGCGCGTCGCTTTACTGCCGCGTTCCGGCTCCTCGAAGCCGAGGGCGTCCAGGGTGTGGTCGATCTCCTCGGCCACCGTGTCCTTGACGAAGTAGTCGCCGGGGTTCTGGCCGAGCAGGGCACAGCCGCGTGCCGCCTCGGCGACCGACAGGGAAGCGACGTCCCGGCCGAGGAGGGTCACCGTGCCGGCGAGGGGGCGGAGCAAGCCGTTGAAGTGCCGCACGAGCGTCGACTTGCCGGCGCCGTTCTCGCCCATGAGCGCGACGAGCTCGCCGCGACGCAGGGTGAGGTCGACCTCGTCGAGGAGCGGTACGTCGGGGTCGTACCCGACACGCAGCCGCCGCGTCTCGAGCACGAGCTCGCCGTCGGTCGGGGCCGTGGCGTGCGGCAGGCGATGGGGCGTGCGGTCCTCGATCACGTCCAGCATGTGACGCGCGTCCTTGACGGTCATCGGCAGGCGGCCGTCGGCGGCGTGCGCGGCCGCCTGCCCGTTCAGTCTCTGGGCGAAGAGACGCGCCACCGGCGGGAGCAGTTCGCGGTGGCCGTGGATGGCCCAGCGCGCGAACTCCTGGGGCTCGGCGTCGACCGCGACGCGGCCCGACTCGAGGTAGAGGACCCGGGTCGCGAGGTGCAGGCAGCGCTCGACCCGGTGTTCGGCGAGGACGATGGTGGCGCCGGTGTCCTCGGAGAGCCGGCGGACGGCAGCCAGCAACTCCTCGGAGCCGACCGGGTCGAGCTGCGAGGTCGGCTCGTCGAGCAGCAGGAGGTGCGGCTGCGTGGCGATGACGGCGGCGAGCGCGACCTTCTGGAGCTCGCCGCCCGACAGTGTCGCCAGCGTCGCGTGGCGCAGGTGCGAGAGGCCGAGCGAGATCAGCGCCTCCTCGACGAGGCGCGTGATGGCGCGGCTCTCGACGCCGAGGTTCTCGAGGCCGAAGGCGATCTCGCGTTCCACGGTCGTCATCACCGACTGGCTCTCCGGGTCCTGGAAGACGAGGCCGACGCGGCGCGCGAGGTCGTGCGGGCGGGCCTCGCGCGTGTCGTACTCGTCGACCGTCACCCGGCCGGCGAAGACCCCGCCGTGGAAGTGGGGGACCAGGCCGTTGAGGCAGCGGAGCAGCGTCGACTTCCCGCTGCCCGAGCCGCCGATCACGAGGATGACCTCGGCCGGGTCGATGCGCAGCGAGACGTCCTCGAGCGCCGGTCGCGGCGCGCCGGGGTAGGTGTACGTGACGCGGTCGAAGCGGGCTATCTCCGCCACGGTCGTGTCACCACCAGAGGTACGGCGAGGGTCAGCGCGAGGGCGACCCACCAGCCGCTCGCGAGCATCGCCCACGGGTCGTCGAGGAGGGGGAAGAAGTCGTAGGCGAAGGCGCCGGTCGCGAGGCCGCCGAGCAGCGCGACCGCCGCCAGCGCGGCCGCCGCTGCGGTCACGACGTCGGCGGCCGTCCAGCGCCGCCGACGGACCCAGCGGCTGCGGCCGCCGCTGCCGTAGGCGCGGGCCTCCATCGAGGCGGCGACGTCGACCGCGCGCTCGAGGCTGCGGGTGAGCAGCGCGGCGAGGAGGGGCACGCGGGCGGCGGCGCGTTCGCGCCGCCGCCCGCGGTCGAGCTCCACGCCGCGGGCGCGCTGGGCGTCGGCGAGGCGCGCCGCGTCGCGCGAGAAGACCGGGAAGAGGCGCGCCGCCAGCGAGAGCACGAGCCCGGACCTGAACGAGAGACGGCTGAGCAGGCCGAGCTGCTCGTCGGGGTCGATGACCAGCGTGAAGAGGGCGAAGGCGAGGGTCACGGTGGCGAGGCGCAGAGCGCTGGTGATGCCGAAGGCGATGCCCTGGACGGTGACCTTGACGGTGAGGGGCCCGAGCGTCGTCTCCCAGAGCACGTCGAGGCCGCCGCGACTGAAGATGGGGTTGAGGAGGGCGAGAAAGGCGCCCACGTAGAGGGCGACACGGAGATACGGGACGGCCGCGCGCAGGGCCCCGCTCGCCCAGAGCGCGAGCAGGGTGACGGCGAGCAGGACGGCGACCTGGACCGGGTTGGCCAGCGCCAGGCCCGCGACGCCCAGCGCCGCGATGAAGCCGAGGCAGACGCCGGGCCGGAGTCTCGCCAGGCCGCGCGGCAGCGCCTCAGGGGCGCGGCGGCGGAGCGTGCGTCGCGGCGCGACGACGGACGCCGTCGTCCCGCGGGGACCCGTCGCGCTGCCCGCGGCCGCTCCGGTCGCCGGCACCCCGCCGCCGGCGGGCGCCATGGCGGGCTCGGCGCCGAGCGGGTGGCCGATCACGGCGCCGCCCTGAGCGGGAGCGGCACGACGGCGCCGCCGACGACGGCCGCGGCCAGCCGGGCGCCGAGGCTCGCCGGAGTGAGCAGGGCGAAGGCGTCGCCGGCCGTCGCGGCGTCGGCGAACACCAGCAGCAGCAGGGGGCGTCCGGGGTCGTCGGCGTTGGGGAGAGCGAGGACTGCGGCCGTGGCGGCCGTCGGGGCGCCGTCCGCACCGAGGGCGGAGAGCGTGCCGCCGCCGACCGCGACCAGCGGGGCGCCGGCCTCGCCCGAGAGCAGCGCGGCGAGCCACGGCGTGGCCGCGGCTTCGGCCGCCGTGCAGACGACGAGGCCGTCCGGGGGGCGGCCGGCGGCGAGGTCCCGGCGCTGCCCGAGCTCGAGACCGACGGTCGGCGCCCACTCCTCCAGGCCGGCGATCTCCCCGCCACTCGTGACGGGGAGCGGCCGACCGGCCCAGGGCACAGGGAAGGCGTGGACGGCCGTCGGGGCGAACATCGCGCCGGCCCAGCGGTGGTAGTCCCACCACACGGTCTCGCCGCCGTCGAGGGCGAAGTCCCCGGCGCCGATGTCGGCGAGCGCGCCGTCGACCCAGTAGAACCAGTCGGCGGCGTCGGCCGACGACGCGCCGCCGTAGGTCGAATCGAGTCCGTCGACGCCGGCGACGAAACCGCCGCCGTAGCCGCTCGAGACCTCGGCGTTCTCGGCGAGCACGCGCATGACGTCGGTGCCGCCCCCCGCGTCGACGAGGACGTCCTTGAGGAGAGAGGCGCCGTAGTCCCGGGTGATCACGAGACGGACCTCGTTCGCCGTGGGCGGGCGGCTCGCGGTCGCCGCGGCCTCCCCTTGAGGGGACGTGCCGGAACACCCGGCCGGGAGGACGGCCAGGACCAGCAGTGCGACGACCGCGAGCACCCTTCTCATGGCGTAGGGGACGGCGTCCGGCCGCCCGTCAGCGGGCGACCGAGACGGTGACCGACTTGAGCGTCACGCGACCCCAGGTGTCGACGGCGCGGAGCTTGACGGTGAGCTTGGTCGTCAAGGGGGCGCTGCGCACCCCGTCCCACTTCAGCGTCCGGGTGCCGGCGTACAGGGTCTTGGCCTTGACCGTGGCGACGCGCTGGCCGTACTTGTTGTAGATCTTCATGCCCACGCTGGCCTTCGTGCTGAGCAGGAAGGTCACCCGCATGACGCTCTTCGGCACATAGGGGTTCGGCGCGATGCGCACGTTGCTGATCTTCGCGCCGGGGCCGACGTCGATCAGGGTCTCGGCGGAGCGGACGTAGTTGTACTCCGCGTCGAACGGCTTCTCCGCCCAGACGCTGTACCTGCCCACAGGGAGGTCCGTCAGGGTGATGGTCCCGTCCTCGAAGTCGGGGGCGGCGAGCTCGTAGACCCGGCTGCCGACGTGAAGCACCGCGCCGGCCGAGAGCGGGGACGCCCAGATCGACTCGACGTACGAGGCGATCTCCTCATCGGTCATGCCGGTCGGGTCCGGACCCCAGCGATCGAAGGCCGCCATGCCGTTGAACTTCGA
The DNA here is from genome assembly GCA_036351205.1 of Thermoleophilia bacterium. Taxonomy (GTDB): domain Bacteria; phylum Actinomycetota; class Thermoleophilia; order UBA2241; family UBA2241; genus UBA2241. Next base: position 4,236 of record JAZBOM010000169.1, read on the forward strand.
GAGGTCGTCCTCGCGCACGGTCAGCGTGATCGGCTCCCCGGGACGCACGCCGCGCGGAGACGACCTGACGTCGAGCTGCTTGTTGGCCCACGGCGCTTCGGACGACACCTCGAAGAAGACGACCTTGTCGCCGGTCAAGGTGGCGAGCTCGTGGGCGCCGAAGTCGGGGCTCCAGCCGTTCACCTGGTAGAGCCACCAGGTCGTCCACGAAGGCGACCCGCCGAGGCCGGCGATCGAGTTCACGAAGGCGAGACCGTCGAACGTGTAGCCGCGCCGGTCGGCGGCCTTGGCGAGGGCGACCATGGCCATGGGCTCGGCGAACGAAGCGCTGGCCCCGAGGCTGTCGATGACGGTGCTGGTGAGGGGGACGGCGACCGTGGTCGCGGGCGCCACGGTGTGCGACAGGGCCTCGACGCGGAGCGAGGGCTTGACGACGGTGGTCGTGCCCGGGAGGACGTCGGCCGCTGCGGTGGGCACGATCAGCAGCGCGAGCAGCAGGGTGAGCAGGGAGAGCGGCAGGGCGGAACGGCGTTGCACGTGGGGCTCCTCTCCGGCGGCGGGCGTTCCCCCTCCGGCGAAGCGGCTCCGACATGCAATCGACCCCGACTTCCTCCTGCCGGGGTCGGTGTCTGCCCTCGTCGTGCCGGCACCCATCCACGTGGGGGAAGCAGCTTCGCTGGCGGCTGAGCAGGTTTTCTGACTCCCGGTCGAGCTTCGCGCCCCTGCTGCCTTCCCAGACCCTCCGAGGGCCCAGTGACTCTCCTAGAGGAGAACGCAGAGGCGCCGACCGGCTACAGCGGCGGGACCGCGCCGGAATCTCACCGGCTTCCCTTGGGCACGAGCCGCGCGCCATCCGTTGAACTGGC
>JAZBOM010000170.1:0-8269 GCA_036351205.1 Thermoleophilia bacterium
CTGGCAGGGGGCCTTGCGCGCCTTCACCCTGTCGACGGCGCGCTGGTTGAAGCTCACCGGTGAGAGCCCGGGCGGGCAGGAGAGGCACTTCTGGGTGCCGGAGTAGACGGCGTCGATGCCCCACTCGTCGACCCTGACCGGCACCCCGCCGACGGCGGTCACCGTGTCGACGATGGCGAGGCAGTCGTGGGCGTGGGCGAGGGCCACGAGCGGAGCCGGGTCGGTGTGCGCACCGGTGGAGGTCTCGGCCTGGACGAAGGCGACGAGGCTCGCCTCGGGGTGCTCGCCGAGAGCGGCCTCGACCTTGTCGACCGACACCGGCGTGCCCCACTCGTCGTCCACGATGACGGGCACGCCACCGCAGCGGACGACGTTCTCGAGCATGCGCGCGCCGAACACGCCGTTGCGACAGATGACGACGGTGTCGCCCGGCTCGACCAGGTTGACGAAGCAGGTCTCCATGCCGACCGAGCCGGGGCCCGAGACGGGGAAGGTGACCTCGTTCGCGGTCTGGAAGGCGTAGCGGAGGAGCTCCTTGAGCTCGTCCATCATGGCGACGAAGGCCGGGTCGAGGTGGCCGATGGTGGGCCGCGCCATGGCCTCGAGGACGCGCGTGTGGACGTCCGAAGGGCCCGGCCCCATGAGGATACGGGCGGGCGGCGTGAAGGAGGAGAAGGTCGCGCCCGGTGCCGGGCCTGCTGCGCTCTGGGTCATGGTCTGCGGTCCTCCGTGATCGGTGTCGCGGCCGTCGCCGAGCGGCCGGGTCCTATCGTAGTCGCTGGGCGTCCGTGGACGCGATGTCGGGGGCGTCCGGGGCGGGCACGCCGGCCGCGCCGGCAGCCTCATCCGCGGCCGACAGCCTCACGTCGCGGACCGCGGAGCGGGCCGAGTCGGAGGCGGCGTCGTCGAGCATCGCCTGGGCGGCGCGCTCTGCGTCCAGGCGCGCGTGGTAGTGGCCGACCTCGCGCTCCACGACGGCCTGATCCCACCCGAGCGCGGGAGCCATGAGGGCGGCCACGTGCACCGCCGCTTCGCGGCCGCGGTCGGCCGCCTCGAAGGCGATGTGCGTGCGCCGGGTCAGCACGTCGTCGATGTGGAGCGCGCTCTCGTGCAGGGCAGCATAGGCGGCCTCGGCCGACACGTAGCGCTCGGCCCCCGGCAACGGCGCCGCCAGGTGCGGCTCGTCGGCCACCAGATCCAGGACCGTCGCCGCCAGGGCCCCGTAGCGCCGCACCAGGTGGCGCAGGTGTCCCGGCGCCAGCAGCGCGGCGGCGGGGTGCGATCGCAGGCGCTCCTCGGCGCCCGCCGCACCCACCGCGCCGAGGAGCGGCGTGTCGGCGGTGCGCGTGGGGTCCACCGTGAAGGGCAGGTCGGCGACCGCCGCGTCGACCGCGTCGCGCGCCATCAGCCGGTAGGTCGTGTACTTGCCGCCGGCGACGCTCACGAGCCCCGGCGCGCTGCGCCGCACGGCGTGCTCGCGCGACACCTTGGCCGTGTCGTCCTCGCCACCGCCGAGGAGCGGCCGCAGGCCGACGTAGACGGCGATGATGTCGTCGAACGTGAGTGGGTCGGCGAGGACGGCGTTGACGTGATCGAGCAGGTACTGGATGTCGGTGTGTGTGGCCGAGGGGTGGTCGAGGCCGAACTGCCAGTCGGTGTCTGTCGTCCCGATGATCCACTGGTCGCCCCAGGGCAGCACGAAGAGGACGCTCTTCTCGGTGGGGATGATGAGCGCGTACTCGGAGTCGATGCGCGCCTTGGGCACGACGACGTGCACGCCCTTCGACGGCCGCACGACCATCGGCGACTCGACGCCGGCGAGGCGCTCCATGTGCGTCGTCCACACGCCGGTCGCGTTGACGACCGTGCGGGCGCGCACCTCGAATTCGCCGCCCGCCTCGAGGTCGCGCGCCCGTACGCCGGCGATCCTGTCGCCCTCGCGCAGGAAGCCGACGACCTCGACGGCGGGGGCGCAGACGGCACCCTGGGCCATCGCCGTGCGCGCCAGCATCACCGAGAAGCGGGCGTCGTCGACCTGGGCGTCGTGATAGCGGATGCCGCCGGTGAGCGCGTCGTCGCGGAGCGACGGGACGGCGCGCAGGCAGGCGGCGTGCGAGAGGTGACGGTGGCGCGGCATCGCCGGCTGGCAGCCGGCGAGGGTGTCGTAGAGCAGGAGCCCGGAGCCCATGTACACGCGGTCACGGAGCCCGTGCCGCAAGGGGAGGAGGAAGGGCGTCGGGTGGACCATGTGTGGGGCGAGCTTCTCCACGAGGAGGCGGCGCTCGTGGAGCGCCTCCCTCACCAGCCCGAGGTCGAGGCGCTCCAGATAGCGGAGCCCTCCGTGGATCAGCTTGCTCGAGCGGCTCGAGGTGCCGGCGGCGAAGTCGCGCTTCTCGACGAGGGCCACGGAGAGGCCGCGGGTCGCGGCATCGAGAGCGGCGCCGCAGCCGGTCACGCCGCCGCCGACGACGAGCACGTCGAAGGTGTCGGCGGCCAGGCGTTCGAGGGCGCGCCGGCGCTCGGCCAGCGCGGGCGCCACGACCACGGTGCTCTCGCCGACGGGCGGCACGCCGCTCGGCTCCGTCTGCCGTCCGGCGCAGTGAGTCTCGGTCTCGTCGCTCATCGACACGCTCCTTGGCCGCGCGCGGTGATCGCCCTCTGGTATGTACCACGCGAGCTGGTATGTACCATGAACCCTGCGCTATGCTCTTGTCAAACGTCGGACGCAGGTCGCCGGCCGGCGCGGGAACGCCGGCGGCGAGCGGTGCGGTGGCGCCGCGCCAGTCGCCCTCGGGCCGGCGCTCCCCACGGACCCGCCACGCGAGCGGGCAGCGGCGCCTCGCGCAGGCGCGACGAGAGGCGCCGGCGGCAAGGAGCGCCGCCGACGCCCCAGGAGGTCGAATGAAGCAGATCGCAGAGCCGGCGAGGAGCATCCCCGTCCTCGCCGAGACCGAGGTCCTCGTCGTGGGCAGCGGCCCCGGCGGCCTCGCCGCCGCCATCGCCGCGGCACGCGAGGGGGCGCGGACGATCCTGCTCGATCGCTACGGGTGCTTCGGCGGGCTCATCACCCAGGCGGGGGTGGAGACGATCGCCTGGTACAGGCACGACCATACGGTCGACAGCGAGGGCATCGGCATCGAGTTCGAGCGGCGCGCCGCCGCCATGGGCGCGACCCAGCCGGAGTCCCAATCCTGCAGCGAGGCGCTCGACACCGAGCTCTTCAAGCACGTCGCCGACGAGCTCGTCCGCGAGGCCGGCGTCGAGCCGCTCCTGCACTGCCTCGCCGTCGCGCCGCTCGTCGACGACGGCCTCGTCACCGGCGTGGTGACCGAGAGCAAGTCCGGGCGGCAGGCGATCCTCGCGCGCCGCGTCATCGACGCCACCGGCGACGCCGACCTCGCGGCGCGCGCCGGGGCCCCCTGCCGGGCGACACCTGCGGCCGAGAGGATGGGCGTCAGCATCGTGTTCTCGTGCGTGGGCGTCGACCGGCAGCGCTTCCTCGAGTACATCGCCGAGCAGGCCCCGACCTACGGGGACTGGCGGCGACGCTGGAAGGTCGAGACGACGGGCAAGGAGGACGCGCTCTTCAGTCCCTACCTCCAGGAGCCTTTTGACCGCGCCCGCGAGTCCGGCCTGATCCCGGCCGGCATCAGAGGCCTCGGCGGCACCTGGGGTCGTCTCACGGCGGCGGGCGAGGCGACCTGCCTGAACATGGTCTACATCGCCGACTGCGACTGCACCGACGTGCGGGACCTGACGCGGGCCGAGATGGAGGGCCGACGACGCGCGCTCATGGCGCTCGAGGCCCTGCGGCGCTTCGCCCCCGGTTTCGAGGCGGCGCGTCTTCGGGACTTCGGCATGGCCGTCGGCGGGCGAGACTCGCGCAAGATCGCCGGCCGTCACGAGCTCACGGCGGCCGAGGTCACCGGCGAGGCGCGGTTCGCCGACTCGATCGGCATCTTCCCCGAGTTCATCGACGGCTACGGGCTGCTCGTTCTGCCGACCACCGGACGCTACTTCCAGGTGCCGTACGGGATCCTCGTCCCCCGCGACGTCGACAACCTGCTGGTCGCGGGGCGCTGCGTCGCCGGCGACAAGGTCGCGCACGCAGCGACGCGCAGCCAGGTGTGCTGTGCGGTGACGGGACAGGCCGCCGGCGTGGCCGCCGCGGTCTCGCTCAGGGACGGCGTGACCACCGGCGGCGTAGACGTCGCCCGTGTTCAGGCGGCCCTCCGGCGGCAGGGCGTGCGGCTCTTCTGACCGCCGTCAGCCGGGGCCGTCGTCCACCGGAGCGGACACGGAGAACTCCGCCCGGTCGCCGCGGTACACGTCGCGGGCGAGCTCCACGACGCCACCTTCGGTGTCGAACACCGTGCGCGACAGCACGATCGCGACGCTACCCGGCACAACGCCCAAAGCCTCGGCCTCGAAGCGATCGAGAGTCACGGCCACGACCCGGGCGTCGGCCCTGACCGGATGGACGTCATAGAGGGCGCGCAGGAGCTCCCAGAGCGACCCGGTGAGGTCGTGCGCGAGCAGGTCGGGGAAGCGGGCCGCCGACAGATGGATGTTCTCGATCGCGACCGGCTCGCCCTTCGCCGTCCGCAGGCGCCGCAGCAGGTGGACGCGGCCGCCGGAGGGGATGCCGAGCACCGCCGCCATGACGGGGTCCGGGTCGAGCGTGGCGGCCGCCAGCACCTTGGTGCCCGGCATGCTGTCGGCGTCACTCATCACCCGCGTGAAGCTGCCGACGCTGAAGCGCAGCCTGGGCTCGGAGACAAACGTGCCGCGGCGGGCGCTGCGGTAGACGTAGCCCTCGCGCGCGAGTGTCTCGAGCGCGTGCCTCGCCGTCATGCGGCTGACCTTGTAGCGCTCGCTCAGGGCGCGCTCGGACGGCACCGACTCGTGCGGGTCGAGGCGCCCGGCCTCGATCTCGTCGCGCAGCAGCGCCGCGACCCATGAGTACAGCGGACTCGACCGGGCCGGCCGGCGTGGTCGACTCCCCAAGCACACCACCCCCCTGCGGACCGTCGCTCGAGCCGCCGACCCGCTCAACGCCGCAGCCCTTGCCGGGCGGGCGTCGCAAGCGTACCATAGCCCGCAGTGGTACATACCAGCAATCGGGGCGAAACGGTCCTATCGATCGAGGGCGCGTGCCCGGATCGCATATCTGTCACTGAGTCTCGGTGGCATCAGCATTTCATGCTGCTTTCCTGACTGTGCACCGAATCTTCGTGTGAAGGCGCGTGAAGATTCTGCTAACTAACCGGTCAATCTCTCTTGCTCTCCGGCGTTGGAGGTTGTATGGTGCGCCAAATGTGTCGTCAGGGGCGGCAGCCGGCGTGGGGCGCCGCGACCGCCCGCACCGCCGCTCACGCGCGCGCCAAGGGAGAGCACACATGACCACCGAACAGTACCGCAGGGAGTACGCCGAGCACCTCGTCGAGCAGTGCAAGAAGGGGCATATGACGCGCCGCCAGCTGCTGGTGCGCGCCTCCGTGTTCGGTCTCTCCGCGACCGTGGCCGCCCAGTTGCTGGCCGCGTGCGGCGACAGCGAAGAGGAGACCACGGGCGGCGGCGACAGCGGCATGCCCGATCCCGTGATGGGCGGCACCATCAAGCTCATCGGCCCGGCGCCGATCACCGACCCCGACCCGGTCACCATCTACGACCAGGGCGGCATCGTCCTCGTGACCCAGTTCCTCGAGTTCTTGATCGAGCTCGACAACACCAACGCGCTCAAGCCCAAGCTCGCCGAGAGCTGGACGCCCGACGAGACCGGCAGCGTCTGGACGTTCAACCTGCGCCAGGGCGTCACGTTCAACGACGGCAGCCCCTTCGAGGCCGAAGACGTGGTCACCAGCATCGAGCGCGTACTCGATCCGGAGAACGGCTCGGGCGCCCTCTCGCAGCTCGGCGGCGTCCTCTCGCCCGGCGGCACCCGCGCCGTCGACCAGTACACGATCGAGTTCACCCTCGACAAGCCCTACGCCGACTTCCCCTACATGGTGTCGTCGGGCAACTACAACACGGCGATCCTGCCGCGCACCTACACGGGCGACATCGTCAAGAACCCCGTAGGCACCGGCCCCTTCATGCTGACGGACTACGTGACGAAGCAGAAGGCGACGTTCGTCAAGAACCCGACCTACTGGGGCAAGGACGCCGAGGGCCGCCAGCTGCCGTACCTCGACGGCATGGAGTACATCATGGTCGAGGACAACTCGGCCCAGAACCTCCAGCTGCAGTCCGGCGCCGTCGACGTGCAGCCGCAGACGGTCTTCCAGGGCGCCCAGGCGCTCTTCGGCGACCCCAACCTGCGCGTCGACATCTACCCGGGCACGGGCATCCGCGAGGTCGCGTTCAACATGAAGGTCGAGCCGTGGAAGGACAACAAGGCCTTGCGCCAGGCCGTCGCCTACTGCCTCGACCGCGAAGCCATCAACCAGGCACTGTACGACGGGCGCAGCAACCTCGGCTTCGACACCTTCTGGGAGCCGACGGTGTTCCCGGGCAGCCCGCCCTCGACGCCGCGCGCCCAGGACTACGACATGGCCAAGCAGCTGCTCTCCGACGCCGGGTACCCCGACGGGCTCGACATCACGCTGACGCACGCCAAGTACCTCGAGAACCCGCAGTACGCGCAGCTCATCCAGGAGCAGTGCAAGCCGGCCGGCATCAACGTCAAGCTCGACCAGCTGAGCTACGAGGCTTACTACGCCGGCGACGACGCCGACTACTACGGCACCACGCCGTGGCTCAACGCACCGATGACGATCACCGAGTGGGGCAGCCGCCCGGCCCCCGGCATCTTCGCCGCGGCCATGCTGCTGCCGGACGCCGTGTGGAGCTCGTCGCACTGGAACAACCCCCAGTGGGTCGACCTGTTCAACCAGTACCAGTCGACGGCCGACGAGGCGTCGCGCACCGACATCGCCGCGCAGCTGTCGAGCATCCAGCAGGACGACACGCCGATCCTGTTGGCCTTCTACATCACCCAGCTCCGTACGCAGAAGAAGAACGTGTACGGCATCCAGGGTCCCGGGTCGTTCTACTGCGACCTGAGCCAGGCCTTCATGACGGCAGCGTGAGGCCGGCGACCGACGACTGAGACGCGGACGTAGGGCCCCGGGATGCTGCGCCTCATCGGGCGCCGGCTTCTGCTGATGGTGCCGACGCTGATCCTGGCGTCGATACTCATCTTCGCACTGGCCGAGGTACTGCCCGGTGACGTGGCGCGCTCCATCCTGGGGCCCTACGCGACGCAGGAGCAGGTCGACCTGCTCAACGAACGGCTGGGCGCCGACCGGCCCATCTATGTACGCTACGCCGACTGGGCCGGCGGCTTCGTCACGGGGGACTGGGGCGAGTCGCTGCTGTACAAGGAGGCAGTGCGCTCGCTCGTCATGCGCGCCCTCGGCAACTCGCTGCTGCTGGCCGGGTTCGCGCTGGTGCTCATCGTGCCGACCTCGATCGCCGTCGGCGTCTTCGCGGGGTTACGACGAGACAGCCTGCTCGACCGGGGCATCACCGTCTCCACGCTGTCGATGACGGTCATCCCCGAGTTCGTGAGCGGCGTCGTCCTGCTGTACGTGTTCGCCGTGTGGCTCAAGTGGCTGCCGGTGAGTGCGCTGCCGCCCAGCGGGTCGCCATTCGTGCACCGCTTCTACTACCTGATCCTCCCGGCGATCCCGCTGATGCTCCTCGAGCTCGGCTACATCGCGCGCATGGCCCGCGTGGGCACCGTCCAGGTGCTGTCGATGCCGTACATCCGCACCGCGGTGCTCAAGGGGGTCCCGCGCCGCCGTGTGATCTTCGGCCACGTGCTGCGCAACGCGATGGTGCCGACCGTGACGGTCATCGGCACGCAGATCGGCTGGCTCATCGGCGGCCTCGTCGTCGTGGAAGTGCTGTTCGCGTACCCCGGCATCGGCAACATCATGGTCGATGCCGCCAAGAACAAGGACCTCCCCCTGCTCGAGGCTGCCGTCCTCATGGTGGCCATCCTGTACATGCTGTCCAACCTCATCGCCGACATCGTCGTCGCCTTCCTCAACCCGCGGATCCGGATGGGGGGCTGACGGTGGACGTGCGCTCGCCCGACCTGCGCGATCCCGACCCGGAGGCCGTCGAGGCGCTGGCCGACGGCGAGGCCGCGCCCCAGGAGCCGGAACTCAAGGCCGACGCGGCGGCAGCCGCCGAGCAACGCCGGCAGCGGCGCTTCCTCTTCGCTGCGCTGTTGCGCAGCCCGACCTTCATGATCGGGCTC
>JAZBOM010000171.1:0-3676 GCA_036351205.1 Thermoleophilia bacterium
CCACCGCCATGGCGGTCAACGCTTTCTTCTCCAAGGCCGTCGGCCGCATCATCCTCACGCGCCCGGCGGTGGAGGCGGGGGAGAGCCTCGGCTTCCTCCCCGGGAGCGTCTCCGAGAAGGTCGACCCCTACTTCCGCCCGCTTTTCGACGCGCTCTACGACATGATGGACGGCGACAAGCTGGCCGCGCTCATCGAGCACGGCGAGATCGAGGTGGCGCCGCTGGCCTTCATGCGCGGGCGCACGCTGAACGACTCGTTCATCATCCTCGACGAGGCGCAGAACACCTCGCCCGAGCAGATGAAGATGTTCCTCACGCGGCTCGGCTTCGGGAGCAAGATGGTGGTGACGGGGGACGTGACCCAGATCGACCTGCCGCAGCCCCGCACCTCGGGGCTCGTCACCGTGCCCGAGGTCCTGCAGGCGATCCCCGACATCGCCGTGGTGCACTTCGACGGCCACGACGTCGTGCGCCACAAGCTCGTACAGCGCATCGTCAATGCGTACAAGGAGCACGAAGAGCGGCTGCAGGCGGGGCAGGAGCCGTGAACGGTAACCTCGTGGATGTCGTGAACCGCACCCGGGTGCCCGTCGACGAGCGCGCCGTGGCCACGCTGGTCGGCGCCGTGCTCGCCGCCGAAGGCGTCGGCGGCGCCGAGATCGGCGTGGCCTTCGTCGGCGACGGGCGCATGCGCGCCCTCAACCGCGAGCACCGCGGCCTCGACAAGGTGACCGACGTGCTCTCGTTCCCGCTCGAGGCCGAGGACGAGCTCGCCGCCTGGCGCGAGATCGAGGCCGCGCCTCCCGGCGACGTGCCGCCGCGCCTGCTGGGCGACGTCGTCGTGGGCGCGCGCCAGGCGCTGCGCCAGGCGCGCGCCCACGACGTCCCCCCGGCCTTCGAGCTGGCCCTCCTCCTCGTGCACGGCGTGCTGCACGTGCTCGGGCACGACCACGAGACCGACGCCGGGGGCATGGCGCTGCGCCAGGGCGAGCTGCTCGCGGCACTCGACTGGGAGAGGCTCCTTGGCCCCGCGTCGTAGCCTGCTGCACAGCTTCAACTGGGCCTTCGAGGGCATCGTCTACGCGCTCCGCTACGAGCGCAACATGCAGATCCACTTCGGTCTCGCCGTCCTCGTGCTGCTGGCCGCACTCTTCTTCTCGCTCACGCGGCTCGAGATCATCGCCTTGCTCGTGGCCATCTCGTTCGTGCTCATCGCCGAGATGATCAACACGGCGATCGAGCAGCTCATGGACATGGTCACCGACGAGCACGACCCGCGGGCCAAGGTCGCCAAGGACGTCGCCGCCGGCGCGGTCCTGGTCGCGGCGTTGAACGCCGTCGCGGTCGCCTACCTCGTCTTCTACACACGGATCACCAGCACGCCCTACACCGTCCTCCAGCGGGTACGCAGCTCGTCGGTCGACGTCACCGTGGTCGCCCTCGTGCTGGTGATCCTTGTGGTCATCGCCGTCAAGGCCGTGACGCGCACCGGCACCGCCCTGCACGGCGGCCTGCCCTCGGGGCACGCCGCCATCGCCTTCGCCGGCTGGGTCGCGCTGACGTTCATCTCCAGCACGACGGCCTACGCGCTGCCGATCTCGCTGGTCTCTCTGATGATGGCCGTCCTGGTCGCGCAGAGCCGCGTCCAGGCGGGCATCCACACGGCGCTCGAAGTCGTCCTCGGGGCCCTGCTCGGGTCGGTCGCGGCGCTGCTGATCTTCCAGCTCTGGGCGCCGATGTGAGCCCGCGGGGCAGAGAGCCCGGTCTCGGCGAGCGCCTGCTGTTCCAGGAGGCGTTCGCGGTCGCGGAGAGGGCCTACGCGCCGTACTCGGGCTTCCGCGTCGGCGCCGTCGCCGTCGGCCCGTCGGGTCGCAGCCACCACGGCGTGAACGTCGAGAACGCCTCCTACCCGGTCGGCGTCTGCGCCGAGCGCGCCGCCCTCGCCGCCATGGTCGTCTTCGGCGAGCGACGGGCGCGCTACGTGGCCGTCGCCGCCGCCGACGGCGTCGACCTGCTGCCCTGCGGCATGTGCCTGCAGGCGCTGGCCGAGCTCGGTGCGCCCGAGGTCATCGCCCGTCTCGACGGCGGCGTCAGCGTGTTCGCCCTCGCCGAGCTGCTGCCGGCGCCGTTCGCGGGCGCGGCGAGCGGGGGTGGAGCCGCGGCGGACGAAGCGGGCGCAGACCAAGCGGGCGCGGACGGCGCGGGTGCGGACGAAGCGGGCGCGGACGGCGCGTGGGGCAGAGAGGGTACAGGCGGCCGCCGCGCGGGGCCCGATGGCTGAGCAGCCGTTCCGCTCCGGCTTCGTCGCCGTCCTCGGGCGCCCGAACGTCGGCAAGTCGACGCTCGTCAACGCTCTGGTCGGGCGCAAGGTCAGCATCGTCTCCGACCACCCCCAGACGACGCGCCGGCGCATCGGCGGCGTGCTGCGCCTGCCCGGGCACCAGGTCGTTCTGCTCGACCTGCCCGGTTTCCAGAAGCCGTTCGACTCGCTGACCCGGCGCATGCAGCGGGCGGTCGACGAGGCGCTCGCCGAGGTCGACGCCGCGCTCGTGGTGCTGAACGCGGCGGAGCCGATCGGCGCCGGCGACCGCTACATCCTGCGCGCGGTCGCCGGCGCCGATCGGCCGGCCGTCTACCTCCTCAACAAGCGGGATGCCGTCGACGCCGGGCGTCTCGAGCAGCGGGCCGCGGAGGCGCGCGATCTCGTCGGCGGGGCCGAGGTGCTCGCCGTGAGCGCCTTGCACGGCGAGGGTCTCGAGCCGGTGGTCGGGCGCTTGGCCGCCGCCATGCCCGAGGGCCCCGCGTACTTCCCCGATGGCGACATCAGCGACCAGCCGCTCGAGCTCCTCGTCGCGGAGCTCGTGCGCGAGCAGGCGCTGCGGCGCACCCGCGACGAGGTGCCGCACGCGGTCGCCGTCGAGGTGACCGGCATCGTCGAGCGCGAGGACCGGCCGCTGGTCGAGATCGAGGCCCTCCTCATCGTCGAGACCGAGTCCCAGAAGGCGATCCTCGTCGGCAAGGGCGGCCGTACCGTGAAGGCGATCGGCTCGGCGGCCCGGCAGGAGATCGAAGCGGTGTTCGGGGCGCAGGTCTTCCTCGACCTGCGCGTCAAGGTCCGCAAGCGCTGGCGCCGCGACGAGCGCTACGTCGAGCGCCTGCTCTGAAGAGGCCGGCGCTCGCCGATGCGGCCGCGCCCCGAGTGAGCGGCACGCACGTGCGCCGGCCTCTGCGCTCCCCGCGGTCGCCGGCGCTCGTCCGGCCCGGCCTCGGCCCTCGCGAGGCAGTTGATATACTCCGCCTCGGGGAGGGGCACGGCGCCCCTCGTGGAGGGCGCACGTACGTGCACGCCGAAGAACTCGCCAAGACCATCGATCACACGTTGCTGCGCGCCGACGCGACGGCGCACGACGTCGAGCGGCTGTGCCGCGAGGCGGCGCGCTACCATTTCGCCGCGGTCTGCGTCTTCCCGCACTACGTGCCCCTCGCCGACGGCCTCCTGAAGAGCGCCGACGTCAAGGTGTGCACGGTCGTCTCCTTCCCCTTCGGCGCCGACGACGTGCGCGCCAAGGTGGCCGCGGCCCAGGACGCGATCGGCAAGGGCGCCGACGAGCTCGACGTCGTCTTCAATCTGCCGGCGATGCTGTCGGGCGAGTTCGGCTACGTACGCGACGAGCTC
>JAZBOM010000172.1:0-5930 GCA_036351205.1 Thermoleophilia bacterium
CCACCGGTGTGGTCGGGCTCCTCAACCTGTTCTCCGGCGGCGCTCTCAGCCAGGTGGCGGTGTTCGCCCTCGGCATCATGCCGTACATCACCGCCTCGATCATCATGCAGCTCCTCACCGTGGTCATCCCCAAGCTCGAGGAGCTGGCCAAGGAGGGCGAGCAGGGCCAGAAGCAGATCACGAAGTACACGCGCTGGCTGACCGTCGCGCTCGCCCTCGTCCAGTCGGTCGGCTACCTGACGATCTTCAACAGCTACAACGCGCTGCCCGACCTCAACTGGTGGCGGGCGACGCTCATCGTGACCACGCTGGTCGCCGGCACGACGGCGGTCATGTGGCTCGGCGAGCTCATCACCGCGCGCGGCATCGGCAACGGCATGTCGATCATGATCTTCATCAGCATCGTGAGCAGCATCCCCGGCGGCGTCGTGCAGTTCTTCACCACGTTCAGCTTCGTGGCCCAGATCAGCTTCGTGATCATCGCCCTCGCGGTCATCGTCGGGGTCATCTGGATCACGACCGGCGAGCGCCGCATCCCCGTGCAGTACGCCAAGCGCGTGGTCGGCCGCCGCATGATGGGCGGCTCCAGCACGTTCATCCCGCTCAAGGTCAACATGGCCGGCGTGATCCCGGTGATCTTCGCCTCGTCGATCATGCTGATCTTCCCGACGCTGGCGCAGTTCATCCCGAGCGGCCCGACCGAGTGGATCGCGAACGTGTTCGGCCCGCAGGGCTACGTGTACATCATCGGCGAGGTGCTCCTCATCATCCTGTTCACGTACTTCTACACGGCGGTCACCTTCAACCCCGTCGACCAGGCCAACAACCTGAAGAAGTACGGCGGCTTCATCCCCGGCGTGCGCCCGGGGCGGCCGACGGCCGAGTTCCTCGACCGCATCCTCACCCGCCTCACGCTGCCCGGTGCGCTCTTCCTCGGCGCCGTCGTGCTCCTGCCGTGGATCCTCTCGCGGTACTTCGACGTGCCCTTCTACTTCGGCGGCACGTCGCTGCTGATCGTGGTCGGCGTCGCGCTCGACACGATGCGCCAGATGGAGGCCCAGCTGCTCATGCGCCACTACGAGGGCTTCCTCAAGTAGCGCTCGGCGATGTCGACGTCCTGCGAACGCAACGTCGTTCTCCTCGGTGCGCCCGGCTCGGGCAAGGGCACGCAGGCCGAGCGCATCGTGGCCCGCTACGGCCTGCCGCACATCTCCACCGGCGACATGCTGCGCGCGGCGGTCGCGGCGGGCACCGAGATGGGTCGTGAGGCCAAGCGCTTCATGGAGGCCGGCGAGCTCGTGCCCGACGAGGTCGTCATCGGCTGCGTGCGCGAACGGCTCGCCGAGGGCGACACCGGCGACGGGTTCCTGCTCGACGGCTTCCCGCGCACGATCGACCAGGCCGAGCGGCTCGACGCGCTGCTCGCCGACGCGGGGCGCGGCCTGACGCACGTGATCCAGCTCGACGTGCCCGAAGACGAGCTCGTCGAGCGTCTCGCCGGGCGCCGCCTGTGCCGCGCCTGCGGCAAGGGCTACCACGTCGTCTTCGACCCGCCCGCGCGCGAGGGCGTCTGCGACGTCTGCGGCGGCGAGCTGTACCAGCGCGCCGACGACGACGAGGCGACCGTGCGCAACCGCCTCGCCGTCTACCGCGCCCAGACCGAGCCGCTGGTCGAGTACTACCGCGGCAAGGGCATCCTGCACACGGCCTTCGGCGGCGGCAAGATGCCCGACGAGGTCTTCGAGCGGGTCGCCGAGATCCTCGACGGCGCCGCGTCGTGATCATCCGCAAGTCCGCGAGCGAGATCGAGCTCATCGCCGCCGCCGGGCGGATCCTGGCGGAGTGCCTCGCGCTGCTCGCCGAGAAGACCCGCCCCGGGGTCACCACCGGGGCCCTCGACCGTCTCGCCGAGGAGTTCATCCGCGGCCGCGGCGGGACGCCGACCTTCAAGGGCTACCGCGGCTTCCCCGCCTCTATCTGCGCTTCGCCCAACGACATGGTCGTGCACGGCATCCCGGGTCGACAGCGGGTCGAGGAGGGCGACCTCCTGAGCCTCGACGTCGGCGTCACGCTCGAGGGCTACGTCGCCGACTCCGCCCTCACCGTGGCGGTCGGCGACGTCGGCCGCGAGCCGCGACGCCTGCTCGACGTCACCCGCGAGTCGCTCGAGGCGGCGATCCTCGAGTGCCGCCCCGGGCGCCGTCTCGGCGACGTCTCGCACGCCGTGCAGGAGGTCGTCGAGGCCGCCGGCTTCAGCGTCGTGCGCTCGCTCGTCGGTCACGGCGTCGGCAAGGACATGCACGAGGACCCGCAGATCCCCAACTACGGGGACCCGGGCCGCGGCCCGCGCCTCGAGGAGGGCATGGTCTTCGCCATCGAGCCGATGGTCAACGCCGGCGCCCACGACGTCTTCGTCGCCGACGACGGCTGGGCGATCCACACCGGCGACGGCTCGCTGTCGGCGCACTTCGAGCACACGGTGGCGATCACCGCCGACGGCCCCCGCGTCCTCACCCGGCGGGCGGGTGAAGAAGGCGGGTGAGGCTCGTCGCTCTTGTTTGTCGAGCCTCCCGTTTGTGGTAATATTGCAGGCCGCTGTTCGTAGCCAGAGGGAGTATGGCGCAAAAAGAAGAAGCCATAGAGATCGAAGGCGAGGTCGTCGAGGCGCTGCCGAACACGATGTTCCGCGTCCACCTCGACAACGACCACGAGGTCCTCGCCCACATCTCCGGCAAGATGCGCATGCACTACATCCGCATCCTGCCGGGCGACAGGGTCAAGGTCGAGCTCTCGCCGTACGACCTGAGCAGGGGCAGGATCACCTATCGGTTCAAGTAGTGGCCGCCCGCGGTCACCCGGAGGGTAGTGTCGCGTGGCGGCCGCCGCGCGCTCGTGAGCGAGGACAGGCATGAAGGTCAGAGCGTCAGTCAAGCCGATGTGCGAGAAGTGCAAGATCATCCGCCGGCACGGTACCGTGCAGGTGATCTGCTCCAACCCTCGACATCGCCAGAGGCAGGGGTAGGGTCCAGATGGCACGAATCGCGGGCGTCAACATCCCGCCGCAGAAGCGGGTCGAGATCGGTCTCACCTACATCTACGGCGTGGGCCGCTCCATGTCCAACAAGATCCTGACCGTCGTCGGCATCGACCCCGACACCAAGGTCCGCGACCTCACCGAAGACGAGGTCGTCCGTCTGCGCGACGCCATCGACCGTCAGGTCATGGTCGAGGGCGACCTGCGCCGCGAGCGCTCGCAGAACGTCAAGCGCCTCATGGACATCGGCTGCTACCGGGGCATCCGCCACCGTCGCGGCATGCCGGTCGACGGGCAGCGCACGCGCACCAACGCCCGCACCCGCAAGGGTCCCAAGCGCACCGTCGGCAAGAAGAAGAAGTGAGCCCGCTCCCCACGGAGCGACGTCGTCAGGAGTAGTGCAGAGTGGCCAAGCCTCAGAGAGCGAAAGGGCGCACACGGCGCCGGGTCCGCAAGAACATCGCCATCGGTCAGGCGCACATCAAGACCTCCTTCAACAACACGCTGGTGACGTTGACCGACCAGGAGGGCAACGTCATCGCCTGGGAGAGCGCCGGGTCGGTCGGGTTCAAGGGATCGCGCAAGAGCACCCCGTTCGCCGCCCAGGTGACGGCCGAGTCGTGCGCCAAGAAGGGCATGGAGCACGGTCTCCAGAAGGTCGAGGTCTTCGTCCGCGGGCCGGGCTCCGGTCGCGAGACCGCCGTGCGCTCGCTCCAGGCGGCGGGCCTCGAGATCCTCGGCGTCAAGGACGTGACGCCGGTGCCCCACAACGGTTGCCGTCCGCGCAAGCGGCGTCGCGTCTAAAGAGGTACCGCAGTGGCGAGAGACACAGCACCCCAGTGCAAGCAGTGCCGCCGGGAGAGCGAGAAGCTCTTCCTCAAGGGCGAGCGTTGCCTGAGCGACAAGTGCGCCGTCGAACGGCGCTCCTACCCGCCGGGCGAGCACGGCCGCGGCCGCATCAAGCAGTCCGAGTACCTCCTGCAGCTGCGCGAGAAGCAGAAGGCGCGCCGCTACTACCAGGTGCTCGAGAAGCAGTTCCACCAGTACTACGTCGAGGCCAGCCGGCGGCAGGGCATCACCGGTGAGAACCTGCTGCGGCTCCTCGAGACGAGGCTGGACAACGTCGTGTACCGCCTCGGGTTCGGCGCCTCGCGGCGCCAGGCCCGCCAGCTCGTGCGCCACGCGCACTTCCTGGTCAACGGGCGCAAGGTCGACATCCCGTCCTATCAGGTCAGACCAGACGACGTGATCTCGGTCAAGCCCTCCAGCAAGGCTGTCGAGACGGTGCGCGCCGCCACCGACCTCACCTCCGCGGTGGCGCCGTGGCTGCTCGCCGACCACGACAACCTGACCGGCAAGATCCTGCGTCTGCCCGAGCGTGACGACATCGACACGCCGGTGCAGGAGCAGCTCATCATCGAGCTTTACTCGAAGTAACCGCTGTCGCGGCACCCCAGCGGCGAAGACCTGACAGGGAGGCAAGGTGCTCCACTTCCAGATGCCGAACATCACGCGCGAACAACTGGCCACCAACAGGGTGCGCTTCGAGGTCGAACCGCTCGACCGCGGGTTCGGGCACACGTTCGGCAACGCGCTGCGCCGCGTCCTCCTCTCGTCGCTCGAGGGAGCCGCCGTCAGCTCTGTAAAGATCGAGGGCGTCGCCCACGAGTTCACCACGGTCCCGGGGGTCAAGGAGGACATCACCGATGTGATCCTCAACCTCAAGGAGATCGTCTGCCGTCTGCACGGCGAGATCGACGAGGTCCAGGTGCGGCTCGTCAAGGACAAGCCCGGCAAGGTGGTCGCGGCCGACATCGACATGCCGGCCGAGCTCGAGATCCTCAACCCCGACCACCACATCGCGACCCTCGCCGACGGCGGGGTGCTCGAGATGACGCTGACCATCCGCCGCGGCACCGGGTACGTGCCCGCCGACGGCAACAAGACGCCCGACATGGCGATCGGCGACATCCCGATCGACTCGATCTTCAGCCCCATCAAGCGCGTGTCGTACCACGTCGACAGCGCCCGCGTGGGCCAGCGCACCGACTACGACAAGCTCATCCTCGAGGTCACGACCAACGGGTCGCTGTCGCCCGACGAGGCCGTCCGTGAAGCGGCCGAGCTGCTCGTCGACCGGCTCTCGATCTTCGCCGATCCCGAGCGCGCCCGCCCGAGCGAGGAGTTCGCCATCGAGGGCCTCGAGCCGGCCTCGGCCGGCGGCGGCATGGACGAGGTGCTGATCGAAGAGCTCGAGCTCGGCGTGCGCTCGTACAACTGTCTCAAGCGCGAGGGGATCCAGACGGTCGGCGACCTCATCTCCAAGACCGAGGCCGAGCTGCTCAACATCCCCAACTTCGGCAAGAAGAGCATCGACGAGGTCAAGGAGAAGCTGACCGCCCGGGGTCTCGGGCTGCGGGGTGAGGACTGAATGCGCCACCAGAAGCAGGGACGCAAGTTCAACATGTCGCCGGCCCAGCGCCGGCTGATGCTCAGCGGTCTGGCCTGCCAGCTGCTCGAGCACGAGAAGATCAAGACCGGTGAGGCGCGCGCCAAAGAGGTGCGCGGCGTCGTCGAGCAGGCGATCACGCTCGGCAAGCGCGGCGACCTGCACGCGCGCCGCCAGGCCGTCGCGATGCTGCGCAACAAGCAGATCGTGTACAAGCTCTTCAACGACGTGGCGCCGCGGTACGAAGACCGCCCCGGCGGCTACACGCGCATCATCAAGCTCGGGCCGCGCCAGGGCGACGGCTCGGAGCAGGTCTACCTCGAGCTGGTCTGAGGGTCTGACGGCGCCGGGGGCGGCGCGGGCCTTCGGGCCCGCGCCGCCCCCGGCGCCGTTCTGCGCCCGGCGGGCGCCCGCGCCGCCCGGCGTCGTGCGCGTGCCCCTGGTGCA
>JAZBOM010000173.1:0-3619 GCA_036351205.1 Thermoleophilia bacterium
CAGCTCGACGAGCTGGCGCGCCGGGTCCCGGCGCGTCTCCATCGTGAGGCGCGCATGGCCGTGCTGAACCCCCGCCCGGTGGCCGCGGTGGGCCTCGTGTGCGTCCTCAGCGCCGGCACCTCCGACCTGCCGGTCGCCGAGGAGGCCGCGGTCACCGCCGAGGCGTCGGGCAGTCGGGTCGAGCGCGTCTACGACGTCGGCGTGGCGGGCATCCATCGCCTGCTCTCGTACCGCGACCTACTCGAGCGGGCCCGCGTCGTCGTGGCGGTCGCCGGCATGGAGGGCGCCATGGCCAGCGTCGTCGGCGGGCTCGTCGCCTGCCCTGTGATCGCGGTGCCGACGAGCATCGGTTACGGGGCCAGCCTCGGTGGCCTCGCCGCCCTGCTCGGCATGCTCAACTCGTGCTCGCCCGGCGTCTCGGTGGTGAACATCGACAACGGCTTCGGCGCCGGCTACCTCGCGAACGTGATCAATCGCTCGCCGGGCCCGGAGGCGGCAGAGGACCCGGGCGGGGACGAGGCGTGAGGGTCGCCTACCTCGACCCTTCGAGCGGGGTCAGCGGCGATCTCCTGCTCGGCGCCCTGGTCGACGTCGGCGTGCCGCTCGCCGTGCTGCAGGCAGCGGTCGACACCCTGGGCGTCGAGGGGCTGAGACTGGACGCCGTCACCGTCCTTCGTCACGGCGTCAGCGGGACCAGGGTCGACGTGAGCTACCCCGAGCAGCACGAGCACCGCTGCCTGAGCGACATCGCAGCGATGATCACGGCGAGCGGTCTGCCGGCCGGCGTGCGACGGCGGGAGATCGCGGTGTTCACGCGCCTCGCCGAGGTCGAGGCGGCGGTGCACGAGGTCGCCGTCGACGAGATCCACTTCCACGAGGTCGGCGCGGCCGACGCTCTCGCCGACGTCGTCGGGGCCGTCACGGGCTTCGACGCCCTCGCGGTCGAGCGCGTGCTGGTCGGACCGGTGAACGTCGGCTCGGGCCGCGTCACCTGCGCCCACGGCACGCTGCCGGTGCCGGCGCCGGCCACGGCCGGTCTCCTTGACGCTTGGGCGTGCTACGTCGCCGGCCCGGCGCGCGAGCTCACGACACCGACCGGCGCCGCGGTCGTGACCACCCTCGGCGAGCAGGTGGCGGCGATGCCGGCGTTGCGCGTCGAGCGCAGCGGCCACGGCGCCGCCTTCGCCGACCCGCCGGGCTGGGCGAACGTGCTGCGCCTCGTCGTCGGCGAGACCGCCGCGCCCTCTCCGGACGCCTCCTGACCCTCCGCCGCGACCTCCTCTCGAGCCCTGACGCGGCCGTCCTCCGAAGCCTCGACGCGGGGTTCTCGCGAAGCCCTGACGTGACCCGCTTGACCGTCCACTCACCCCCTTCTCACGATGGCTGAGTGAGCAACGCTCATGATGGTTTCGGCGGTCCGGCAAGTGGATAGGACCGCCGGGAGGAACAGTCCGCGACTCCGCCGAGAAGTGACGTCAGCGACATGGCTACCCTGCGGAGGGGACTGCCCGGTTGTAGAGGTTCTCCGCCCCCGCACAACCGGGCTGCCGAGAGTGAAGCACGTGCTCGGCAGCCCGGCTGCTTCTCTTTGTCCAGGGTACGACCGCCAGGTCGCAGGGTGCGGAGCCTCGGGCTCCGACGCACGGCGGATGGGCCGCGAGCCGCCAGGAGGTGGGACGCAGGAGCAAGGGCCGAAGTCCACCACTCACCGGCTCGGCGTGCAGGCACCACACCAGTGACGTGCAGGCATCACACCAGCCAAAGGAGGGTCAGGTATGCAGTGCTACGTGTGTGCGAAGGCAGGCAAGCAGACGGAGGCGGTCGGGATCTGCATCGTGTGCGGCATGGGTCTCTGCATGGAGCACGTGATCAGGGAGGACGTCGACATCTGGGAGGGCGGCTACCAGTTCCCGCAGAAGAAGGCACGCAAGCAGCTGCCGCGGATCCTCTGCGAGGAGTGCCGCGACGTCCTGGTCTGAGCCCACCCCCTGAAGCTGTGTGCCCGCGAGCGTGGCCGTGCGCGTCGGCGGCCGGCTCTCCCCGCGGCGAAGCGAAGCGACCATCCCAAGGACGAGACGAAGTGAGGTGATGCGCTCCCGGTTCAAGTTCACGACGCCGATCGGAACCCACGAGTCACGGAGGTAACGATGTCGCTGTACGAGAAGGTCGTTGACGAAGCCGTAGGCGCGACCAGAGCAGTCTTCGGCGTGAACAAGGAGAAGCGCGGCGGCAAGTTCCACGTGAAGGACGCGAAGCCCTACGTGGACGCGGTCAACAAGATGCAGGCCGGCGAGGGCCAGTCGAAGGAGGTCATCGCCCTCCACGTCGACTCGGTGAACGCCCACTTCGACATCATGACCGGGCTCACCGACTACGTCCGTCCCGAGGACGACCCGTTCGTCGAGCACTATCAGACCCCGCCGATCCTCGAGATCCTGTACGACGAGGACGCGGCCTTCAAGGCCTCGATGTGGAAGTTCATCGACGCGATCGGCGCGCAGGCGGCGCTGGTCGGGCGCGAGGCGGTGCGTCGCTACGGCGGCATGTACGGCCCCACCTGCGTCGTCGACTTCGCCATGTCGGTCGGCTCGGTGCCGAACCTGGTGAACCAGATCCTCATCGACCTCGACATCCCCGCCGACCACAAGAAGACCATCCTCGCCAGCAAGTCCTGGGGCATGAACACCTCGTACGGGCTGGGCGGGGCGCTGCGCGGCGCGATCGAGTCCGGCAAGACCCTGGCCGAGGCCGAGAAGGCCGAGATCGAGATGCTGCAGATGGTCTATCGCGAGCCGATCGCGGCCCAGGCTCACCTGATGGACACGCACAACCTCGGCGGTCACGGCCCGCACACCTCGTTCGACGTGCGCAAGTACATGCAGCAGTACAAGGACCGCATGAAGCCGACCATCGTCGCGGCGATGAAGGCGGGCGTGCACCAGGCGAACATCTGCGCCGTGCCGGCCTACTGCGTCGGCGACGTCGCCCACCACACGGCGCAGTCGGCCTACAACATGTTCAACGACGACATGGTGTTCGCGATCTACGAGGCGGTCACCGACGTCCTCGAGAACACCCTGCGCCGCGGCCTCGAGAAGGGCGCCTACAAGAGCGTGTACGACGTGCTCTCGGTGGCGACCGGCTCCACGGCCTGCGCCACGGCCTACATCCTGTGGAAGGACAGCTTCACGGTGCCGATGGTGATCGACCTGCTGAACAAGCGCTTCCACAACTACTGCGCCATGCACCCGGACCGCGGCGAGGCCGACGAGCTCCACAACGTCGACTTCATGGACATCCTGAAGCGCGGCGAGTCGATCCTCGACATCGCTCCGCTGGGCGCCGGCGGCAGGGTCAAGGGCATCGACGTCGACCTCAGCCCTGTCGACAACCACGAGGTCATCGCCAACCCGCAGCGCTACACCTATCCGGCGTGCGCCATCACGCAGCGCTTCGCGGCCCTCATGACGCTGGCCGACTTCCCCTGCTTCCTGACGCCCGAGTGCACGACGGCGACCATCATGACCAACGCCGTCGCCGTGGCGCCGGACAAGCCGGGCGCGCCGGTGCGCTACTGCAAGGACTGCGCGACCTGCACGCTGATCAAGAGGAACGTCCC
>JAZBOM010000174.1:0-7823 GCA_036351205.1 Thermoleophilia bacterium
CCGGCCCCGCACCGCCCGGCCCCGCACCGCCCGGCCCCGCACCGCCCGGCCCCGCACCGCCCGGCCCCGCACCGCCCGGTCGCTCTTCGTCGGCACGCGGGTACACTGCCTCGACAGGACTCGACCGCACGGCGGGCGCCGGTCTTCGCGCGTCGCCCCCCGGCGCCCGAAGGAGGCCCCGAATGGACGTACTCGAGACCATCGCCGCGCGCTACAGCGTGCGCGGCTACAAGCCCGACCCGGTGCCCGACGACGTGCTCGCGCAGGTCCTCGAGGCGGCGCGGCAGGCACCGACCGCCGCCAACCGGCAGCCCTTCCGCCTGATGGTGATCCACACCGCCGGCAGGGAGGAGGAGCTGGGCCGCATCTACGGGCGCGGCTGGTTCGCCCAGGCGCCGCTGGTCGTCGGCGTCGTCGCCGTCCCCGCCGAGGCGTGGCGGCGCATGGACGACAAGCCGTACGACGAGGTCGACGCGACGATCGTCATGGACCACCTGATCCTGGCGGCGACGGGTCTGGGTCTCGGCACCTGCTGGATCGCCGCCTTCGACCCGGCCGCGGCGCGCGAGGTGCTCGGGCTCCCCGGCGAGGTCGAGCCCATCGCCTTCACGCCGCTCGGCTACCCCGACAAGGCACAGGCGAAGACCGACCGCCGGCCGCTCGACGAGCTCGTTGGGTACGAGCGCTGGTGAGCCTCGGGAGCGCGGCCGGAGGAGGCCGCCGCATCGGCGTGCGCAAGGCCGCGTCCGGCGGACCGGCATCGGAGAAGGAGGAGTCATGACCGAGCCGCGTGAGGTCGCCGGGAGTGTCGCCGAGGTCGTCCCCGGCGTCTGGCACTGGCGCATCCACAACAGCGCCATCGGTGGGTCGATATCCGGCTCGCACGCCGTCGAGGACGACGACGGCAGCGTGCTGATCGACCCGGTGCGGCTGGCCGACGAGGCGCTCGCGACGTTGCCCCCGCCGAGCGCCGTCGTGCTGACGGCGCGCTGCCATCAGCGGGCGGCGTGGACCTACCGCGCCCAGTTCGGCATCGAGGTCTGGCTGCCCGCAGACGCGGCGGCCGCCGACGAGGAGCCCGACCGCCGTTTCGCGGAGGGCGACGCGCTCCCCGGCGGCCTCGTCGCCGTGCGCACGCCCGGCCCCGAGTGGGCGCACTACTCGTTGCTGCTCGAGCGCGGCCCCGGGGTGGTCTTCGTCTCCGACTTGATCGGGGCCGGCGACGACGGCGAGCTGCGCTTCATCCCGCCCGAGTACCACGAGGACCCGGTCGCGACGCGGCGCAGCGTGGAACGGCTGCTCGACCTGCCGTTCTCGGTCGTCTGTCTCGATCACGGGCCGCCGCTTCTGAACGACCCCAAGGCGGCCCTGCGAGCTCTGCTCAGCGAGACGTCGTGAGCGAAGAACGCCGCGATCGGCCGACGCCGGGCGAGCACCTGACCTTCGCCCTGGCCGCAGCCGTCGTCCTCGCCCACACCCTCGTCGCCGCCTTCATCGCGCTCGAGCCGGGCGTGGGGCGCGGCGTGCACGCGTGGGGGGCGCTGCTGCTCTCCGCCGTCCTCGTCGCCGCCGTCTGGCTGTACCCCCGGGCGCGCGCGGGCCTGCGCGCCTCGGTCGCCGTACTCTTCGGTGTCGTCACGCTGGCGGCCGGCGCCGTCTTCCTCAGCGACGCCCTCTCCGGGGGGCCTTCCGGGGACGACTGGACCGGCGTGCTGCTGCTCCCCGCCGGCGCCGTCCTCGCGGGTCTCGGCGGCGTCGTCGCGTGGCGCTCGTGCAAACCGACCGGCCACCGCTGGCTCCGCCGGGCGCTCATCGCCGTGATCGCGCTCCTCGCCGTCTACTGGGTCGTGCTGCCCGTCACCCTCGCCGTGATCGCCACCGAGCGGCCGCGCACGCCGGTGGAGGAGGCCGACCTGGGCCGTCCGCACGAGGACGTGACCCTGCGGACGGCCGACGGCCTCGACCTCGCGGCCTGGTACGTGCCCTCGCAGAACGGCGCGGCGGTCGTCCTGATCCCGCGTGAAGGGGCGGTCGACGAGGCGCGCATGCTGGCCGGCAACGGCTACGGCGTGCTGCTCGTCGACCCACGAGGCTACGGCGACAGCGAGGGCGACCCCAACATGTTCGGCTGGGCCATGCCCAGGGACATCGCCGCAGCCGTCGATTACCTCGAGACGCGCCCCGACGTCGAGGAGGGACGCGTCGGCGGCCTCGGCCTCTCGGTCGGCGGCGAGATGATGATCCAGGCCGCGGCCGAGGACTCGCGACTCGCCGCCGTCGTCTCCGAGGGCGCCGGCGTGCGTACCTTCAGGGAGACCTTCGTGCGCCGCGGCCCGAACGCCGTCGAGCTCGCCCTGCAGTACCCGCACGAGGTCGTGCTCACCGCGGCCACCGCGTTGCTCAGCGGCTCGGCGCCGCCACCGTCGCTGCGCGATCTCGTGGCGCGCGTCTCCCCGCGGGCGCTGTTCCTGATCTATGGGGAAGAGGGCCAGGCGGTCGAGAAGGCCGTCAACCCGCCGTACTACGACACCGCCGGCGAACCGAAGGAGATCTGGGAGGTGCCGGGCGCCGGTCACACCGGCGGCTTCGCCGCTCAGCCCGAGGAGTACGAGCGCCGCGTCACCGCCTTCTTCGAGGAGCACTTGCTCGGGGCGGAGTAGGCGGCGGGCGGGCCGGAGAAGCCGGGCCGGCTGAGGCAGCAGAGGGGCCGAGGAGGTCGGGAAGGTCGGGGAGACGTCCCGACCGCGCCACCGCTTCATCCCCCGCCCGCGTCTCGACCCCGCGCCGCGTCGTCCGCTGCCCACGTCCCGACTGCCGCGCTCTTTGCCCTTGGCCTCCGCCGCGCACTCCTGACAGAATGGCGCCACTGGTGTCGCAGAGAGGGGGGCTCTTGGTGGACGGCAGGCTTCGGGGGCGCGTGGCCATCGTCACGGGTGGCGCGTCGGGTATCGGCCTGGCTGCGGCCGAGCGGCTCCTCAGCGAGGGAGCCGCGGTCGTGATCGCCGACGTCGACGGCGCGGCCGGCAAGCGGGCGGTGGCCGATCTCGGCAAGCGCGGGCTCGGGCCCGTCGAGGCCGTCACCGCCGATGTGTCGCGCGACGGCCACGTGCGCCGTCTCGTCGAGCACGTCGTGGCGCGGCACGAGCGCATCGACGTCCTCTTCAACAACGCGGGCTTCTTCGAGCCGGGCGAGATCCATCAGGTGAGCGAGGCCGCCTGGGACCGCCAGCTCGGCGTGAACCTGCGCTCGGTGTACCTGGTCTCGCATCACGTCGTCCCGCACATGCTGGCCCAGGGCGGCGGCGCGATCGTGAACAACGCCTCCGTCGCCGGCCTGGTGGGCGACTACCGGGCGGCGGCCTACTGCGCCAGCAAGGGCGGCGTCGCCCTCCTCACGAAGGCGATGGCGCTGGACTACGCGAAGCGCAACATCCGCGTGAACGCCATCTGCTGCGGCGAGATCGACACCCCCCTCTTCGAGCGCGAGGCGGCGCAGTACGGCTTGGGTGTCGACGAGTTCCGCGCGGTGCTCGACGAGGAACACCCCATCGGCCGCATCGGGCGGCCGCAGGAGGCAGCGGCCGCGGTCGCCTTCCTGGCGAGCGACGACGCGAGCTTCATCACCGGCGCGCTTCTCCCGGTGGACGGTGGGTACTCGGCCGCCTGACCGCCGCGACGAGCAGGCGACGACGACGACGACGAGGAGTGTGGCTATGCGTGGCCTGGCAGGCAAGACGGCCCTGGTGAGCGGAGGGTCCTCCGGACTGGGCGAGGCGGTGGTCCTCCGGCTGGCCGAGGAGGGCGCGAGCGTCGCCGTCGCGGGGCGCGACGAGGCGAAGGCTCGCGCCGTGGCCGAGCGTGCCACGGCCCTCAGTCGCGACGCCGGGCACGAAGGCCGCTTCCCTGTGCTCCTCGGCGACGTGAGCGCGGTCGCCGACTGCGAGCGCCTCGTCGGCGAGGCCGTGGCCGCGCTCGGCTGTCTCGACGTGGTCGTCAACTCGGCCGGCGTGTGGCTCGAGAAGTCCATCCTCGACACCAGCGAGGACGACTGGGAGTGGTGCATCGGCACCTGTCTCAAGGGGACCTACTTCATGTGCAAGGCCGCGCTGGCGCACATGGTGCCACGAGGGAGCGGCGTGATCGTGAACATCGCCAGCGACTCCGGCATCCACGGCGAGCCCGGGGCCGCGGTGTACTCGGCGGCGAAGGCGGGCGTCATCATGATGACCCGCGCCCTCGCCATCGACCACGGCCCCGACGGCATCCGCGTCTGCAGCGTCTCGCCGGCGATCTTCGACACCCCGATGCTGGCCAAGGCGATCGCCGACGCGCCCGACCCGGAGGCCTACGCCGCCGTGCAGGACGAGGGGTACCCGCTGGGCCGCATCGGCCGGCCGGAGGAGCTCGCCGCGGTCGTCGCCTTCCTCGCCAGCGAGGACGCCGGCTTCGTCACCGGCCGCACCTGGGTGGTCGACGGCGGCGTGACGGCCTGACGGAGGAAGACCCGCCCCGGCGCCGAACTCGGCTGCCAGAGGGGGCTGCCGACAGAACCAGTACTCCTTCGGCTCGCTCGACTGGTCATTCCCGATCGCCGGCAGCCCCTTCGTCCGCCTCGGGACCGGGGCGGGCGGGGCCGCAGGGCCGCGCGACGTACCGAGAGGATGGGCCGCGGGGCCGCGCAGCGCGCGGCGGGGCGGCCCCTGCCAGCTTGACTTGCGGCGCGCGGCGCGCATAATCGGGCGTTGGCCGGCGGCGACCCCGAGAGGAGGAGCCCGCCCATGATCGTCTTCGAAGACGTGACCAAGGTCTACGACCCGGACGTGGTCGGACTCCAAGATTTCACCTGCCACATCGGCAAGGGAGAGTTCGTCTTCCTCGTCGGAGCCTCGGGCTCCGGCAAGTCGACGCTGATCAAGCTCGTCCTCAAGGAGCTCGAGCCCGACGAGGGCCGCATCCTCGTGGCGGGCCGCAACCTCAACTCGCTGTCGCGCCGCAAGGTCCCGCTCCTGCGGCGCAACATCGGCTGCGTGTTCCAGGACTACAAGCTGTTGCCCAACAAGACCGTCTACGAGAACGTCGCCTACGCCCTCGAGGTGGTCGGCGAGCCCCGCCGCTCGGTCCGTCGCAAGGTGCCCGAGATCCTCAGCCTCGTCGGGCTCTCGGACAAAGTCAACAGCCTGCCCCATGAGATCTCGGGCGGCGAGCAGCAGCGCGTCTCCGTGGCCCGCGCCTTCGTCAACCATCCGCCGCTGCTCCTCGCCGACGAGCCGACCGGCAACATCGACCCCGACACGGCGATCGGCATCATGCAGCTGCTCGTGCGCATCAACCGCACGGGCACGACCGTGCTCGTGGCGACCCACGACCGCGCCATGGTCGACCGCATGCGGCGGCGCGTCCTGCAGCTCGACAACGGGCGCCTCATCCGCGACGAGCGCCGCGGCGGCTACGACCATCCGGTCGAGGCCGAGCCCCTGCTGCAGGAGGTCTGAGCGTGCGCTTCAGCTTCTTCCTCCGCGAGGCGCTCGGCTCGATCAAGCGCAACTGGGTCATGACCATGGCCGCCGTCATCACCGTCTTCATCTCGACGGCGATCCTCGGCGCCGTGCTGGTCACCGACCGCAACCTCGACCGCGGCGCCACCTCGCTCAAGAACCGGGTCACCATCGAGGTCTTCATCAAGGACGAGGCCGGCCCCGAGGGGCAGCAGGCGCTCGAGCAGAAGATCGCCGCCATGCCCGAGGTCAAGTCCTTCACCTACATCAGCAAGGACGAGGCGCTCGAGCGCTTCAAGGAGCGCTACGGCGACCGCATCGTCCAGAACCTGCCCATCAACCCGCTGCCGGCCTCGTTCGAGATCCAGGTCAACGACGCCGACCAGGTCGAGGTCGTGGCGCAGCGGTTCTTCGACGACCCCAACGTCGACAACGACAAGGGCACGACCAACGGGGTGCAGTACGCCCAGGCGACGGTGCGCAAGATGCTCGGCACCATCAACCTCGTCGAGAAGGTGATGTGGGGCGTCACCGCGGTCTTCGGCATCGCCGCCGTGCTGCTCATCTCGACCACGGTGCGCCTCTCGATCTTCGCCCGCCGGCGCGAGATCGAGATCATGCGCCTCGTCGGCGCCACCAACTGGTTCATCCGCTGGCCCTTCGTGCTCGAGGGGTTCATGACCGGGCTCGTGGGCGCGGTGCTGGCGGCGCTCGCGGTCTGGGGCTCCAACTGGACCATCTTCAACTGGATCAAGAGTACCGACCTCGACTACCTGAGCATCGAGATCTACCCGCTGTGGCTGCAGACCGGCACCTGGCCGCTGGGCATGCTCTTCACCCTCGCGCTCCTCGGCGCCGTGCTCGGCGCCGTCGGCAGCATCTTCGCGATGCGCCGTTATCTGAGAGTATAGGAGGAGGTGCGCGCCGCCCCGGCCTACAGGAACGGCCGGGGCTGCCGAAGAACCGTAGAGGACGCCATGCCCCGCCATCGCCGCATCCTCATCGTTCTGATCGCCGCCATCATCGGCCTCCTCGCCGTGGCCGGCGGCCTCATCGCCGTACGCCCGGCGGCCGCCGACGACCTCTCCGACGTACGGGAGAAGCTGGACCTCACGCGCGAGCGCATCGATGCGGCGCGCGCCAAGGCGAAGACCCTCGACGGGCAGCTCGAGACCCTCGACGCGCGGCTCACGTCGATCGACGACAAGCTCGCCGCGCTCGGCTCCGAGATCGCCGTCCTGCAGGAGAAGCTCGACGTCACGAAGGAGAAGCTCGCCGTCGTGCGCGAGCAGCTGCGCCTGAAGAAGGCCGAGCTCGCCGCCGCCGAGCGCGAGCTCGAGCTCCAGGAGGCGGCTTTTCAGGAGCGCGTCGTGCTCACCTACAAGACGCGCGAGATCGACTACCTCGACATCGTCCTCGAGTCGAGCAGCTTCGACGACCTGGTGACGCGCCTGCGCCTCGTGCGCGAGCTCGTCGGCAGTGACAACGACCTCGTCGCCCAGCTCGAGAGGGCCCGCGCCAAGGTCGAGCGCGAGAAGACGGTGATCGCCGACAAGGAGCAGGAGGTCTCGGACCTCGCCCACGAGCTGCAGACGCAGAACGACCGTCTGCTCGCCCTGCAGGCCGCCGAGCAGGAGCAGCGTGCCGAGGCGGCGGCGGCCCGGGCCGACAAGGGCCAGGCGCTCGCCGACGTCGAGCAGAACCTCAAGGAGCTCGAGAAGCAGGAGCGCGACCTCCTCGCCGAGAGCCGGGCGCTGGCCAGCGTCATCAGCGGTGGCTCGTCCAGCGGCGGCGGCAGCGGGGTGCTCATCTGGCCGTGCGGCGGCACCGTCGTCTCGGACTTCGGCTGGCGCACCCACCCCATCCTGGGCATCGAGCTCTTCCATAACGGCATCGACATCGCCGCCCCGTACGGCACACCCCTCAAGGCCGCGGCGAGTGGCAAGGTGACGATGGCGGCCTGGTACGGGGGCTACGGCAACTGCACGATCATCGACCACGGCGACGGGCTCTCGACGCTGTACGCTCATCAGAGTTCGTTCAAGGTGGCGGCGGGGCAGAGTGTCGCCCAGGGTCAGCTGATCGTGTACGTGGGGTCGACGGGGCTGTCCACGGGGCCGCACCTGCACTTCGAGACGCGCGTCAATGGGGAGCCGGTCGACCCGATGAGGTATCTTCCCTGACGGACCCGTCCCCTCGGTGACGGGCGTCAGGCTTCTCTCGTCGCGGAGGTGACGAACGTGCGCGCCCTCAAGACGGGCATCGTGGTGGTGCTCATCGCTCTCGGGTTCCTCGGCGGCTTCTTCGTCGGCTGGGCGCTCAACGACG
>JAZBOM010000175.1:0-2404 GCA_036351205.1 Thermoleophilia bacterium
CGCTCCCGCGCCCCGCGCCTCTTCCCCGTCACTCGTAGTGGATCGCCTCCAGGATGTCGATGCGCGCGGCACGGCGCGCCGGCCACAGTGCCGCCAGCACGCCGACCACCACGGCCACGACGAGGAAGACGACGAGCTGCACGCCGGGCACGGAGAACTTGATGCCCATGCCGCCGAAGCGCGTCGTCACCACGTAGGCGAAGGCGACACCGACGGCGATGCCGAGCACGCCGCCGATCACGGAGGTGATGACACTCTCGTACCGCACACTACGACGGACCTGTCGCTGCGAGGCACCGATGGCGCGCAGCAGGCCGATCTCGCGCGTGCGCTCGTACACGGACAGCAAGAGGGTGTTGACGATCCCGAAGAGTGAGATGACGACGCTCATCCCGAGCAGGCCGTAGAAGAGGTTCAGCAGCTGGTTCAGCTGTCCCACGATGCTGTCCTTGTACTCTTCGGACGTCATCACGTCGGCCGTGGGCACGTCGGCGAGGGCGGCCTCGATCGCCGCCGTGGCCGACTCGGAGCCGCCGCCCGTCGACACGACGATCATGAAGGGCTCCCGCCGCGGGTAGAGCGCGTCGTACACGGCAGTGCTCACGGTGAGGCCGTTGAGCATCATCGGGTCGCGATAGATGCCGAGCACCTCGAGCTCGGTCGTCGTGCCTTCGGCCGTCAGCACCTCGAATCCCTCGCCGACCCGCAGCCCAAGTGCGTCCGCGGTCTGCTGTTCGACGACGGCGCCCCCGGAGCCGAGCCCGGCGAGGGCGTCGTCGTCCCCCTCGACCCAGTCGAAGCTCCAGACGCGCTCGAGCGTGTAGGGGTCGACCGCGTAGAGCGCCGGCCGCGTGGCCTCGTTGTCGTCGACCTGCACCTGTTGCACGTCGATGCCGGCCGCCGCGTCCACGTCGGGGACGCTCTCGACCCGCCGCACGGTGTCGCTGGGGAGCGGCATGAAGTTGGCCCCGGTGATCACGTAGTCGGCGCGCACCATCTGGTCGAAGCTGTCGATGAACGAGCTCTTGAGACCCTGGGCGAACACGGCGACGAAGACGACGACGCCGAGCCCGACCATGAGGGCAGCGGCCGTCGCCGCCGTCCTCCCGGGGTTGCGCATGCTGTTGCCCCGAGCCAGCATCGCCGCCGAAGTGTTCTCGCGCCGCGGCAAGCTGCGGATCTCCAAGGCCTCTCGCACAAGGGTCCAGAGCACGATCACGATCCCCACGGCGCCCAGGACGGCCCCGACTGCCTGGCCCACGCGCGTCGAGAGGAGCCAAGCGATCAGGGCCACCAGACCTGCCCCGAACGCCCACATGACGGCGACGCCCAGGACCATGGCCACCGCAGAAGCGAGTACGAGCCCCGGGGCCCAGCCGCCCAGCGCACGTGCGATCGGGGCGACGAAGTGTTTCGAGAGCATCGCTACCGCCACGAAGAGAAGAATGGCTCCGACGGCGACGGTCAGAAGGCGCTGCGTCGTGGTGCCCACTCCGTACATCCCATTGACGACACCGAGGACGCCCAGGACGGCGACGGCGGCGGCGATGTAGGGGGTGAAGCGCGCGTAGCGGGAGGGCGGCAGCGCGGCGCCCTCCTGCAGGGCGGCCACGGGCGGCACGCGCGTCGCGCGCACCGCCGGCACAAGGGCGGACAGCAGCGTGATGCTGATGCCCACGGCCAGGCCGACCACGACCGTCCTCGGCTCCATCACCAGGCCGCTGGTGGGGATGTCGACGTCAAATGCCCGCATGATGGCATTCACGACCCACGCGAACCCCAGTCCCAGGACGAGTCCTATGACCGAGGCGAGCACGCCCATCACGAGCGCCTCGCCGGTGACGCTGAGGAGGACCTGGCGCCGGGAGGCGCCGAGGGCGCGCAGCATCGCGAACTCGCGACGCCGCTGGGTGACGGTCATGGTGAAGGCGTTGAAGATGATGAACGCGCCGACGAGGACCGCGACGCCGCCGAACGAGAGCAGGGCCGGGTTGATGAAGGAGCCGATCGCGTCGCTGATCTCGGCGCTCTGGTCGGCCGCCGCTTGCTCGCCGGTCTTGACCGCGGCCTCCCCGGGCAGGGCGGCGCGGATCCGCACCGCCAGCTCGCCGGCGTCGACGCCCTCGGCGGCCTGCACGTCGATCTCGGAGACGCGGCCGGCCAGGTCGAACCACGCCTGGCCGTCCTCGAGCGTCATATTCAGCAGGATCGAGCCGCCGAGCGACGACTCGCTGCCGAAGGTGAAGACGCCCGAGACCGTCGTGTCGTAGGCGCCGGTGTCGCTGATCACGGTGATCATGGAGCCGACGCCGAGGCCTTCGTCCTCGGCCAGGCCCTGGCTGATGCCGAGCTCGCCGGTGGCATCCGGAGGCGAGCCCCCGACGTAGGATGTGGCGCTGATCTC
>JAZBOM010000176.1:0-2365 GCA_036351205.1 Thermoleophilia bacterium
ACGAGCCGGTAGCCGCGGAGTGCCGGCACGGGCGAGGATCGTCTGCCGGCGGGCGCCACGCCCTGAGGGACCTTGGCGCCCCGCCGGGCCGAGCGGGCGTCACGGCCCAGGCGCTCGGCGTACGCCTGCAGGAGCGCACGGTGCGTCACCCAGCCCTGCAGGCTGTCGTCCTCGCCCACGACCGGCATGCCGCCGAGCCCTTCGCGAGCCAGCGTGCGCAGCGCGGACTGCAGCGAGGCGTCGGCCCGGGCCGCCGGCGCGCCGTGGACGAGTTGCCCGGCGTCGCCGTCGAGATCTCCCTCACGGACGGCCGCATCGACGTCGTCGACGGTCACGACCCCTCTGTAGCGGCCCCGGTCGTCCAGCACCGGCAGCGTGTCGGCGTCGGTCCGGGCGAACCGGGCCACGAGGTCGAGCACCGGCGTGGCCGGAGCCACCGGAGTGGGGAGCGGCTGCGCCGCGGAGCGCACCGGGATGGCCTCGAGCAGGTCGGCGGCGCGGCCGCGCATGATGTCGACGCCGCGCCGCCGCAGCTTGAGCGTGTAGATGGTGTCGCGGCTGAGCAGGCTGCTGATGCCCGTGGCGACACCGACGGCGAGCATCAGCGGCAGGATGATGCGGTAGTCGCCGGTGAGCTCGAAGATGATCGTGATCGCCGTCAGCGGCGCCCGGGCCGTGGCGGCGAAGACGGCGGCCATGCCGACGATGCCGTAGGCTCCCGGCGTGGCGACGGTAGCGGGGAGGGCGCTCTGCGCCGACTCGCCGAACGCGGAGCCGAGCATCGCGCCCATGAAGAGCGACGGCGCGAAGACACCCCCGGAGCCCCCGATGCTCAGCGTGAGGCTGGTCGCGAGCACCTTGCACAGGGCGAGCCCGAGCAGCACCGCGACCGCGTACTCGCCGGCGATGGAGCGCTCGATCACCGGATAGCCCACGCCGTACATCTGGGGCACGGCGAAGAGCAGCAGGCCGAGGATTGTGCCCCCGGCCACCGGACGCAGCCACTCGGGTCCCCGCCAGAGCCGGTCGGCGACGTCCTCCATGCCGTAGAGCGTGCGGATGAAGAGCACCCCGAGTCCCCCCGCCAGCACCCCCAGCAGCACGTACAGGCCGTACTCGCCGAGGTCGGAGACGCCGAACGCCGGCAGCGGGAGGAAGGCCGCCTCGCCGAAGGCGGCGCGTCCGATGACGACCGCGGTGACCGAGGACAGCACGACGGCGCCGGCGGCCTGCGCGGTGACGCTCGAGAGGATGATCTCGAGGGCGAAGAAGACGCCGGCGATCGGAGCGTTGAACGTCGCCGAGACGCCGGCGGCCGCCCCGCAGGCGACGAGCAGGCGGAGACGCGGCGCCGGCACACGCACCAGCTGACCCAGGGTGGACCCGAGCGCGGAGCCTATCTGGGCGATCGGGCCCTCGCGCCCGACGGACCCCCCGCTGCCGATGCAGAGCGCCGAGGCCAGCGACTTGACCAGCGCGACCCGGGGGCGGATGCGGCCCCCCTTCTCCGTGACCGCCAGCATCACCTCCGGGACGCCGTGGCCACGCGCCTCGCGGGCGAAGCGGGACACCAGTGGGCCGTACAGGAGGCCGCCGACGATCGGCACGAGGATGACGTACCAGCTGCCGAGGCCCGGCAGGTGCGGGTTCGGCACGCGCCCGAGCTCCGTGTAGTCGCGGTAGCCGGTGAACGCCCAGGTGAAGAACTCGATGAGGTAGCGGAAGAGGATCGCGCCCAGGCCCCCGCCGGCGCCGATCACCACGGCGAGCACGGCGAGCCCCGGTGAGCTGTCGTGGAAGCGATCCAGGAGCCGCTCGACGCGGCCGGCGCCGTTGGGCTGCTGTTCGCTGATGGGCGTTCTCCTTCCGGCGCTGTCCGGACGGTGGAGGCAGGCGGCCGGCGTCATCGCCTCCACGACGACGCGCGGGTCGCGGTCGGCTCTCGGCCCGCTCCACGGCCGCCTCCCGAGTCTAGCAACTCACCACGATCGGCGCGGCGGCGGCGTGACTGCGGGCGTGTCGCGCGCCCGCGACGGAGCGTCCGCGTGGGCGCCTGTCGGCGTGGCGCGGCCGTCGCCGGCCGCCGCACTCCGACCGTCACGCACCGCCCGCCGCGCTGCGACCGTCACGCTCCGTCCGCCGCGCTGCGACCGCCGTGCTCCGTCTGACGCGCTGCGACCGTCACGCTCCGTCCGCCGCGTCGACTCCCGGTTAGGATGTGAGGGTGCCCTCGTTCGAGGGTACGGGTCGGGAAGCGACGTCGCGGGAGGCGAGCGGCATGACGCCAGCGGAGGCAGGAGTCCCCTCCGGGGATGCCGGGCTCGAGCTGCGCGGGGTCGGCAAGACGTACGGCAGCGGCGCCGTC
>JAZBOM010000177.1:0-2462 GCA_036351205.1 Thermoleophilia bacterium
GAGAACCTGCGTCGGCGCACCCGCGACCACTTCCTGCAGCGGCAGGCGTACGGGGCGCGACAGGCGCTCGAGCTGCTCGAGCGCATCGACGTCGTCGAGACGGGCTCCGAGTTCGGCGCCCTGCTGCTCGAGCAGCGCCTCATCGCCCGTCACCGCCCGCTCTACAACCAGCACGGCACGCGGGTGCCGGCCTACCACTACGCCAAGCTCACGAACGAGGCGTACCCGCGGCTCTACGCCACCCCCAACCTGCGCGACGACGGCGGCCTCTACGCCGGCCCGTTCCGCAAGGCGAGCTTGGCGCGCGCCTTCGTCGACTGCCTCACGAGCGCCTATCCCCTGCGCACCTGCGTGCGGCTGCCGGCGGCGGGGCGCACGGCGACGACCGTCGGCGCAGGAGACGATGCGGGAGGCGGCGTCGGAGGCCGCGCCGCGGACGGGATGGGTGGCGGCGCCGCGGACGTGATGGAAGGCGGAGCCGCGGATCTGATGGGAGGCGGGGCGAGGCCGGGCCCGAGCGAGGGCGGCCGCGCGCGCGCCGGCAGAAGCCGACGTCGCGGCGACCACCCGTGCCCGCGCGCCGGCACCGGCGCCTGCCTCGCCCCCTGCCGCCGCGAGCTGAACGGGGAGTACGACGAGGCGGTGTCTCAGGTGCGCCGCGTGCTGCGCGGCGACGGCGCCGACCTCGACGCGCGCCTCGTCGCGCGTCAGGCGCACCTCGTCGAGCTGCTCGCCTTCGAGCAAGCCCAGCGCGTCCAGGAGCAGCGCGAGCTTGCCGGGCGCGCCCTGCGCTCCATCAGACGCCTCACCGCCGCCGTCCGCGAAGAGGCGGTCCTCGTCTACCCCGCGCGCACGCGGGGTCGGGCGCGGCTCTGGGGGGTACGGGGCGGCGCGGTCGTCGTCGAGCGCGAGGTGCGCGTCGCCGGGTTCGACCACACGGCGGCGCTCGACTTCCTCGCCGAGTTGGCGGCCGCCGAGCCGCCGGCGCCGCCGCTGCCCAGCGAGCGCATCGACGAGATCCTCCTCGTGCACGGCTGGCTGCAGCGTCACCGCGCCGCCGTCGGCGTGCTCGATCTCGGCCGCGGCGACGCCCGCACGGCCTGGCGGGCTCTCGACGGCGCGGCGCGTCCGGCGCTCGCGTCGGCACTCGTCGACCGCGTACGCCGCGCGGTCGCGCCGGCCGACGAGGCCGCGGCCTGCGGGGCGGACCTCGGCGGCGGCACCGACGGCGGCTCCGCCGCGCCCGTCGAGGGCCTCACGGCGTCTGGGGCCGCATAGCCCACGGCACGCTGCCGGGAGCCGCGACGACGAGGCCGGAGCGACGACCGGGGTTCAGCCCTCGAGCCAGACCGGGGCCGTCCACGCGGTCGCACCGTCGCCGGTCGTGACGCGCAGGTAGACCCAGTCCGACGCCGGCCGGCGCAGCGCGACCGACCACGACACGCTGTGGCCACTCACCTCGGCACTCGCCAGCACGGAGCCCCCCGCGCCGACGAGGTCGAGCCTCTCGACCGCGTCGCCGGCGACCATGACGTCGGGGTCGTCGACCTGCACGCCCACGAGCACCCGCGTCGTGCGCGCGACGCGCGAGCCCATGACCGCGCCGTTCACCGTGAACGAGATGCGCAGGTCCGGGTCGAGCGTCGCGTACCCCCGGTGAGAGCGGACCGCGTCGTAGAGGGCGGCGCGCGTGAGCTCGGGCGCCAGAAGCGCCGTGCGCATCTGGTACGGCATCACCTCGGCGTCCCAGTCGACGTAGTGCGTGTCGCCGACCGCTGTGGGCATCACGTGCCAGCCGGCGTCGAGACACTTCACGTAGCTGGGCTCGTACCACTCCGCAGCGCCGTCGCCGTGGTTGTACACCTCGACCAGGTGCATGGCGGCGTCCCGCTCGGGAGTCACGCCGGCGAAGTCGTCGAAGTCACCAGTCTCCGACCACGTCGGGTGGTTGAACATGCCCATCGCCCCAGGGAGCGCCGCGACGACGTCCTCGTCGGCGGCCACCGTCTCCCGGCCGCCCCCCTGCGTGTCCGGCGGGCGCAGCAGTGAGGGCGGGGCGAACACGTTGATGTGGTACCACCAGCCGAACTCGTAGGCGGCGAGGGCCACGAACGCGCCCGGCTCGTCGGCCGCGTCGGCCGCCGCCTGGGTCGCGGCCCACTCCCACGGGGCGATCATGTTGTGGTGGTCGCTCAGGGTGAAGAAGTCGAGGCCGGCGGCGCGACCCGACCAGTAGGCGCCGGCCGCCGACCCCGTGCCGTCGGAGAACTCGCTGTGCGCGTGGAGCTCGCCGAAGTAGATGCCGTCGCGGGCGAGCGACGCCGGCCCGGTCGCCGCCGGCAAGGCCGCGCCCGGGTCCGCCGCGGTATCCCCGGCAAGCGCGCCGGCGGGCAGCAGCAGCCCCGCGGCCAGGACGAGCAGCGCGATGCCCGCGTGGCGGGCCGTGGTACGAAGCCGAACGA
>JAZBOM010000178.1:0-3755 GCA_036351205.1 Thermoleophilia bacterium
CGCCTCGCGATCGTCCGCCTCGCGATCTTCCGCCTCGCGGAAGTCGGCGACGCAGGCGAGCTCCCCGCCGCCGGCCACGAACTGCACGGCAAGCCTGTACGCGTGGTCGTCGCGGGTGAGGATGACGGCGCGCGAGCCGGGCAGGACGCCGGAGCGACTCATCAGGCGCCGAGCGGCCGTGGCGGTCATCACCCCGGGCAGGTCCCAGCCGGGGAACGGCAGCCCGGTGTCGTACCCACCCGTGGCCAGGACGACCGCCGCCGGGTCGACCAGCAGCAGGTCGGGGCGCCGGTCGACGGCGACCGTGCCCTCCTCGTACCAGGCGAACGCGTCGGCGCCCGTGAGGATCTCGAGGCGCGCCTCGTTCGCGGCCCGCTCGGCAAGGTCCACGGCGGTCGTGGGGCCGGCGGGGACATCGTCGGCGAGGCCACCGCCCAGACGATCGCCCCGGTGCACGAGCAGCACCTGCGCCCCCGCACCGGCCGCGGCGAGGGCGGCGCTCATGCCGGCCGCGCCGCCGCCGACCACGAGCACGTCGACCACACGACGGATGCAGCGCGCCGCGCGGAGCCGCTCGACCGCCGCCGGGCTCGGCATCTCGCCCTGGCCGGCGACCCGTGCGAGGCCGCGCTCGAAGACTCCCCAGAGGCGCGGGGAGCGTCGGAACCGGCGATAGTAGAAGCCGGGCGGCATGAGGGTCGAGAGCGCGTCGGCGACGCGCAAGACGTCGCGGTCGGCGGTGGGCCACGCGTGCTCGCGCTCGACCGTCATGCCGGCGCGCACGGGGGTGACGCAGGTGCGCACCCCGGGCAGCCCG
Source organism: Thermoleophilia bacterium (assembly GCA_036351205.1). Classification (GTDB taxonomy): domain Bacteria; phylum Actinomycetota; class Thermoleophilia; order UBA2241; family UBA2241; genus UBA2241. Next base: position 818 of record JAZBOM010000178.1, read on the forward strand.
TCGACGCGCATCGCGCAGGACGAGCAGTGGCCCCGGCCGCAGCGGTAGCCCCGCGGCCGGTGGTACTTCGAGCTCCGGCCGAAGACGTGCACCCCGTTCGCCATGAGGGCCGCGGCGACGGTATCGCCCTCGCGCGCGGTCATGCGCCTGCCCTCGAAGAAGAAGGTGAACTCGGCTCCCGGCGGAGTGCCCTCGATGCGCCGCGGCGCCGGCCCCTGCCGCCCAGCGTGAGGGCCGCTCACGCCGCCCTCTTCTCGGCCGCGGCTCACGTCGCGCTCCCCTCGGAGGCCGCGACGACCAGCGAGGTCTCACGGATCAGCTTGCCGGTGGCGAAGCGCTCGACGCCGAAGGGCGCCAGGGTCGGCGGCGTCTCGCCCGTCGTGATGAGCTCGGCGAGCAGCGCGGCCGCCGCCGGGGCGCCGACGAACCCGTAGACCCACCCGCAGTCGAGGTAGAAGCCCTCGACGTCCGGCGCCCGGCCGAGAACGGGTGCGATGTCGGCGGTCTGCGTGACGACCCCCGACCAGTGGCGCATCATGCGCACGCCGGCGAGCCGCGGGAAGAGGCGCACGAACTTCTGGGCCATGTCGCGGGCCCCGTCGAGTGTCGAGCGGATGCTCGTCGAGGGCACCGGCACGTCGGGTTCGGTGCCCCCGACGAACTCGCCGCGCGTCGTCTGGTGGCAGTAGCCCATGATCGCCGGCGAGCTGACGGCCGGGCGCAGGAAGGGCTCGAGGGGCTCGGTCACCATGGCCTCGAGGCGGAAGACCTCGACCGGCACGTCGACCCCGGCGAGGAGCGCGATGTCGCGCGCCTGGCCTCCGGCGGCGTCGACGACCACGGGCGTCGCGATGACCCCCCGGTCGGTGGTGACCGAGCGCACGGCGGCGTCGCCGACGCCGATCGCGGTCACCCTCGTGTAGGGGTGGGTCTCGACCCCGAGCCGGGCGGCCGCCTGCGCGTACGCCCACACGGTGGCGTCGTGGTGGGCGAAGCCGGCTTCGTGCTGCACGATGCCGCCGGCGATCATCTCGGGCGCCATCTCGGGGCACAGCCGCCGCACCTGGTCGTGGTCGAGCAGTTCGACGTGGAGCCCGTGCCGCCGCTGCAGCGCGAGGTTGCGCCGCGCCGCGGCCGAGGCCTCCTCCGTCGAGGCGAGGAGCAGGTAACCGGCCCTGGTGAAGAGGACGTTGAAGTCGAGCTCGGCGGAGAGGGTCTGCCACCGTCGCAGACTGTCGTCGAAGAGCCCGATCCACTCGTCGGTCGCGAAGGCCGAGCGGATCATCTCGCCGTTGCGGCCGCTGCCCCCCGAGCCCGGGTACGCGGCCTCGAGCACGGCGATGCGGCCGAAGCGGCGTTTCGCGAGCTCGTAGGCGAGCGCCAGGCCCTGGAGGCCGCCCCCGACGATGACCGCGTCGTACGCAGCGGCCAGCTCGCCCGTCGTCGCGCCGGGGATGACGGACGGCCTCACGTTTCGCCACCCGCCGCCGGCGAGCCCCCGACCGCCGGCGAGCGCCCGACCGCCGGCGTGTCCGCGGTGGCCGCCAGCGTCCCCAGGCGCACCGGCGCCGCCGGGGGCCGGCGCGGCGGCGGCGGCACCTCGGCGAGATCGCGGCCGGTGAGCTCGGCGACCAGCCGGCGGATCGACTCGACGCAGGTCTTGCCCTGACACGGCCCCGTGCAGGCCCCGGTGAAGCGCTTCAGCGTCTCGAGGTCGTCGTAGCCCTCGGCCACGGCGCGCCGGACGTCCTCTTCGCTGACATCCCGGCAGAGACAGAGAATCGTCTTCGTCATCGACGCCCGCCTGCCCGACTCGTCATCGACGCCCGCCTGCCCGACTCGTCATCCACTCCCGCCTCAATACACGACCCTCTGCGTCGCCTCGACGTGGATGCCGCGCGTGTTGAGCTCGGCGAAGTAGACCTCGGGCGGGATCGCCGCCTCGCCGCCGAAGGCGCCCTTCCGCTCGATCGCCCCGCGCCCGAGGAGGCGCCCGGTGAGCGCCGCCGGGTAGCCCACGGTGAAGGTCGAGCAGGGCAGCTCCCACTCGGGGTAGTGGTGGAGGACGGTCTCGAGGCGCCAGTCCTGGGTCTGGCCGTCCTTGGTGCCGCGCACGTCGACCCGCAGGACCTTGTGGTCGTCGAGCCTGGGCTTCTCGGCGCCGGCGGCCGCGGCCTTGGCCCGGGCCTCGGCGAGCGAGCGCTCGACGAGCTCGAGGACGACGGCGCGCGGGACCACGGGCTCCTTGTGGCCTGGGACCGCGATCGCCTCGGTCGACGCGGCGCCGAGGTCGCAGAGGAACCTGAGCTTCTCCTCGAAGCGCTTGGGCAGGGCGAGCTTGAAGAAGCACTCGCGGATGCCCTTCTCCCGGAAGGCGACGGGGATGGTCGCGGGCTCGGAGTGGATCGGGTAGTAGCAGGTCTGGGTGCCGACCGGGTCGGGGAAGTCGACCTCCTCGGCACCCTGGAAGGGGCCGTACTCGCGCCACTCCCCGTCCTCGAAGGGCCAGGCGCTCATGAGGAACTCGTTCAGGATCGTGTCGAGCGAGTAGGGCGGCACCAGCGGGGCGAGGGCCGCCCCCCAGTTGACGATGCCGGCGTAGATCCTGACCCACTCGACGGTGTCCAAGCGCTGCTCGGCGTAGCGCGCCATGACGTTGACGATCCCCGGGGCCGAGCCCGAGCCGAGGATCGCCGTGAGGCCGGCCTCTTCGAAGCGCTCGGAGAGCGCGAGCTGCTTCTTCGCCCAGTGGAAGAGGCCGCCGGTGTCGGTGTAGTGGCAACCCGCCTTGAGACAGGCCTCCATCACGGCCTTGTTGAAGTAGGCCATCGAGCAGTTGACGACGACGTCGAGGGGCTCGAGCACCCCCGCGAGAGCCTCCGGGTCGCTGACGTCGCAGACGGCGGTCGAGAGCTTCGCCGAGGCCAGCGCCGCCGCC
>JAZBOM010000179.1:0-11748 GCA_036351205.1 Thermoleophilia bacterium
CCAGGAGAGCGGCAGGTGCACGGCCATCTGGTCGCCGTCGAAGTCGGCGTTGAAGGCGGCGCAGACCAGCGGGTGGATCTGGATCGCCTTGCCCTCGTTGTACCACTCCTGGAGTTCGGCGACCATGGCCTCGTGCTCGGTGAGGATCCTGGCCTTCTCCTTCTCGGGGATCACGACGTCGTTCTTGGACACGGTGACCGCGGCCCGGGTCGCGAAGTGGAAGCCGACCTCCTTGAAGACGTCGAGCACGCGGGCCACCTTGTTGGCGCCGTACCTGGCGACCAGCACGTTGATGAACGACGCCAGCGCCTTCTTGGTGATGGTGTAGTTGATGTAGCTGTACTCGACCTCGGAGAAGTCCTCGCCGAGGACCTCGCGGAGCCCCTCCTGGACCTGCTGGTTGAAGAGCACCCTCCCGACGGTGGTGACGATGCGCTCGCCGTTCGGGCGCCGCACGACGATGGCGCGGCGCGTGAACTCGGCGATGCCCGCCGCGCGCTGCGTGGGGACCTGCCGCTGGTCGAGGATACGCTGCTCGTAGGCGCGCAGGACCTCGTCGTAGCTGCCGTAGACCGGCAGCGGCTCGTCGAAGTCGGCCGGGGTGACGCCGCTGAGGTCGTCCCGCGGGTGGTAGGTGAGGTAGTACACCCCGATGACCATGTCCTGGCTGGGCACGGCGATCGGCTTGCCGTGCGCCGGCGAGAGCACGTTGTTGGTCGACAGCATGAGCAGCCGGGCCTCGGCCTGCGCCTCCCAGGAGAGCGGCAGGTGCACGGCCATCTGGTCGCCGTCGAAGTCGGCGTTGAAGGCGGCGCAGACCAGCGGGTGGATCTGGATCGCCTTGCCCTCGACGAGCAGCGGCTCGAAGGCCTGGATGCCGAGGCGGTGCAGGGTCGGCGCGCGGTTGAGGAGCACGGGGTGCTCGGTGATGACCTCCTCGAGGATGTCCCAGACCTCGGGCACCATCGACTCGACCATCTTCTTGGCCGCCTTGATGTTCTGCACCATCTTGCGCGACACCAGCCGGCTCATGATGAACGGCTTGAAGAGCTCGAGGGCCATCATCTTGGGCAGGCCGCACTGGTGCATCTTGAGGTGCGGCCCGGCGACGATCACCGAGCGCCCAGAGTAGTCGACGCGCTTGCCGAGCAGGTTCTGGCGGAACCGGCCCTGCTTGCCCTTGAGCATGTCGGAGAGGCTCTTGAGCGGCCGGTTGCCCGGGCCGGTCACGGCGCGGCCCCGCCGGCCGTTGTCGAAGAGCGCGTCGACGGCCTCCTGCAGCATGCGCTTCTCGTTGTTCACGATGATGTCGGGCGCCTGCAGGTCGAGCAGCCGCTTGAGGCGGTTGTTGCGGTTGATGACGCGCCGGTACAGGTCGTTGAGGTCGCTGGTCGCGAAGCGGCCGCCGTCGAGCTGGACCATCGGCCGCAGCTCCGGCGGGATGACCGGGATGACGTCGAGGACCATCCACTCGGGCCGGTTGCCGCTGCGCAGGAAGGCGGAGACCACCTTGAGGCGCTTGACGGCGCGCGCCTGACGCTGGCCCTTGGCGGTGCGGATCGTCTCGCGCAGGTCGGCGGCCTCCTGCTCGAGGTCGACGCCGCCGAGCAGCTCGCGGACGGCCTCGGCCCCGGTGCCGCCCTCGAAGTAGCGGCCGAAGCTCTCCGGCTCGTAGCCCGGCTCGCGGCCGAACATGCGCTCCATCTGCTGGTAGAGCGTCTCGTCGGAGACGACCTGCCGCGGGGCGATGGTCTTGAAGAGCTCCCAGGCCTTGTCGACGTGCTCCTTGGCGCTCTCGACCGCCTTGAACCCGCGGTCGATGTAGTCGTCACGCAGCTTGTCGAGCTTGGTGCGCTGCTGCTTGACCTCGTCCTTGCTCAGGGCGGGGGCGTTGACGGCGATGCGCCGGCAGGACTCGAAGACGTCGAAGTAGTTGAAGAAGCCGAACTCGTCGTCGGGCTCCTCGGAGGTGTGGAAGTCGTCGGGCTCGCGCGTGCCGTCGAGGATCTCGACGACCTCGTCGTGCATCGCGCGGATGGCGCGCTCGCGGTCCTCGGCGTAGACCTCGTAGCGGCTCTTGATCTCGCCGACCTTCTCCTGCAGGAAGACGAGGTCGTTGTCGCGGCGCTCGGCGTCGACCGAGACGATCACGTAGCTGCCGCCGAAGTAGAGCACCTTCTCGAGCTCCTTCGGGGCGATGTCGAGCAGGTAGCCCATGCGCGAGGGCACGCCCTTGAAGAACCAGATGTGGCTCACCGGCGCGGCGAGCCGGATGTGGCCCATGCGCTCGCGGCGCACCTTGGCCCGGGTGACCTCGACCCCGCAGCGCTCGCAGATGATGCCCTTGTAGCGGACGCGCTTGTACTTGCCGCAGTAGCACTCCCAGTCCTTGGTCGGGCCGAAGATGCGCTCGCAGAAGAGCCCGTCGCGCTCGGGCTTGAGCGTGCGGTAGTTGATGGTCTCGGGCTTCGTCACCTCACCCTTCGACCACGCCTCGATCTGCTTCGGGGAGGCGAGGCCGATGCGGATGGAATCGAAGTTGTTGATGTCGATCACTGATCGCTCCCTTTCGCCGTCGCGGCGTCAGTCTTCATCGGTCTCGACCTCTTCGACCGCTGCGGCCTCGTCGACCGTGAGGTCGTCGCCGAAGGCGGCGAAGCCGAGGCTCTCGAGCAGGCCGCCGGCGGCGCCGGCCAGACCCTCCTCGGCCTCGTCGTCGACGGGCGCCGGCTCGGCGTCCTCGTCGGCGTCGCCGGCCGGCTCGGACTCGTCGTCGGCGCCGGCCTCGGTGCCGGCGCCGATGACGTCGCGCAGGGCGTCGCCGTCGACGTCCTCCTCCTCGGCGGCCTCGGCCTGCGGCTTGCGCACGCCGGCCAGGTCGATGCCGAGCTCCTCGGCGGCGCGCAGGAGGTCGTCGTCCTCTTCGCGGACCTCGAGGATCGCGCCCTCCTCGCTCTGGACCTGCATGTCGAGCCCGAGGCTCTGGATCTCCTTCATCAGGACCTTGAACGACTCGGGGATGTTGGGCCGGGCGATGTTCTCGCCCTTGACGATCGCCTCGTAGGCCTTGACCCGTCCCACGGTGTCGTCGGACTTGATGGTCAGCATCTCCTGGAGCACGTAGGCGGCGCCGTAGGCCTCGAGGGCCCAGACCTCCATCTCGCCGAAGCGCTGGCCGCCGAACTGGGCCTTGCCGCCCAGCGGCTGCTGGGTGACCAGGGAGTAGGGGCCCGTGCTGCGCGCGTGGATCTTGTCGTCGACCAGGTGCAGCAGCTTGAGGATGTACATGTAGCCGATGGTCACCTTGTTGTCGAAGCGCTCGCCGGTGCGGCCGTCGTAGAGCCACACCTTGCCCGAGCAGCGCCGCCCCGGCGGCTCCTTCTTGTTGACCTTGAACTGCACGGGGCTGTCGGGCCGCTCCTCGGTCGAGCGGATGAGGAGCTCGTCGATCTCGGCCAGGGTCGCGCCGTCGAACACCGGCGAGGCGACGCGGGCCGGGCCGTTGAGGCGCTCCCCGTCGGCCTGGAAGCCGAGGTGGGCGGCCCAGCCGAGGTGTGTCTCGAGCACCTGGCCGATGTTCATGCGGCTCGGGACGCCGAGCGGGTTGAGGATGATCTCGATCGGGGTGCCGTCCTCGAGGCAGGGCATGTCCTCCTCGGGGACGATCTTGGAGATCACGCCCTTGTTGCCGTGGCGGCCGGCGAGCTTGTCGCCCTCGGCGATCTTGCGCTTCTTGGCGACGTACACGCGCACCAGCTCGTTGACGCTCGGCGGCAGCTCGTCGTTGTTCTCGCGGCTGAAGATCTTGACGTCGATGACCTTGCCGCCCTCGCCGTGCGGGACCTTGAGCGAGGTGTCGCGGACCTCGCGCGCCTTCTCCTTGAAGATCGCGCGGATGAGCTTCTCCTCGGCCGTGAGCTCGGTCTCGCCCTTGGGCGTGACCTTGCCCACGAGGAGGTCGCCCGAGCTGACCTCGGCGCCGATGCGCACGATGCCGCGCTCGTCGAGGTCCTTGAGCGACTCCTCGGAGCGGTTGGGGATGTCGCGCGTGATCTCTTCGTCGCCGAGCTTGGTCGTGCGGGCGTCGATCTCGTACTCCTCGATGTGGATCGAGGAGAGCATGTCCTCCTTGACCACCCGCTCGGAGATGATGATCGCGTCCTCGAAGTTGAAGCCCTCCCAGCTCATGAAGGCGACGAGCAGGTTGCGGCCCAGGGCGAGCTCGCCGTTGTCGGTCGAGGACCCGTCGGCGAGCACCTCGCCGGCCTTGACCTTGGCGCCGACGTCGACCAGCGGCTTCTGGTGGATCAGCGTGCCCTGGTTGGAGCGCGTGAACTTGATGAGCTCGTAGGTGTCGACCTCGCCGCCGCCGGCCTCGACCTCGATGCGCTCGGCGTCGACGTAGGCGACTTTGCCGGCGCGCGTAGCGACGATCACGTCGCCGGTGTCGACCGCGGCGCGGTACTCGATGCCGGTGCCGACGTAGGGTGCGTCGGTGCGCAGCAGGGGGACCGCCTGGCGCTGCATGTTCGAGCCCATGAGGGCGCGGTTGGCGTCGTCGTGCTCGAGGAAGGGGATGAGCGCCGTCGCCACCGAGACGATCTGCGTCGGGCTCACGTCCATGTAGTCGATCTCGTCGGGGTGCGCGCTGACCACGTCGCTCTTGGGGTAGGCGCGGGCGAGGACGCTCTCACGGAGGAACTCGCCGGTCTCGTGGTCGAAGGGCGCGTTGGCCTGGGCGATGATCAGGTAGCGCTCCTCGCCGGTGACGGGGTCGACCGTCTTGGCCTCCTCCTCGGAGGCGTCGAGGTAGACGATCTCGTCGGTCACGCGGCCCTTGACGACCTTGCGGTAGGGCGCGCGGATGAAGCCGAACTCGTCGACCGTGGCCATCGAGGCCAGCGAGCCGATGAGGCCGATGTTCGGGCCCTCGGGGGTCTCGATGGGGCACATGCGGCCGTAGTGCGTCGGGTGCACGTCGCGCACCTCGATGGGCGCGCGCTCGCGCGTGAGGCCGCCGGCGCCCAGGGCGCTCAGCCGGCGGCGGTGCGTGAGGCCGGAGAGCGAGTTGGTCTGGTCCATGAACTGCGAGAGCTGCGACGACCCGAAGAACTCCTTGAGGGCGGCCACCACGGGGCGGATGTTGATCAGGGTGGCCGGCACGATGGTGTCCGGGTCCTCGGTGGTCAGGCGCTCGCGGATGACGCGCTCCATGCGCGCCAGCCCGATGCGGAAGGCGTCCTGCACGAGCTCGCCCACGGTGCGCAGGCGACGGTTGCCGAAGTGCTCGTACTCGTCGAGCTCGAAGGCGATCTCTTCGCGCCTCGAGAGGAGCAGGTTCTGCGCCTCGGCGGCGTAGTCCTTGACCTCGACCTCGTTGCCCTCGGCGTCGACGCCGACGCCGAGCCTGCCGGGCAGGGAGATGAGCCGGCGGATCAGCTCGACGATGTCCTCGTTGACCAGGACGCGCACCTCGCCGTCGGGGCGCTCCTTGGGCGGGATGTGGCCGTGCAGGCGCACGTTGAGCTTGTGGCGCCCGACGCGCGACAGGTCGTAGCGCTTGGGGTCGAAGAAGAGGCCCTTGAGCATGCTCGTCGCGCCGTCGAGCGTCGGCGGCTCGCCGGGGCGCTGCTTGCGGAAGAGCTCGATCAGCGCCTCCTCCTGCGAGCCGGTCGTGTCGCGCTCGATGGTGTTGGCGATGTACGGCGAGTCCTCGAACAGGGCGCGGAGCTCGTCGTCGGCGCCGTAGCCCATCGCCCGCAGCAGCACGGTCACGGGGAACTTGCGCTTGCGGTCGATGCGGACGTTGACGGCGCCCTTCTTGTCGATCTCGAGCTCGAGCCACGAGCCGCGCTGCGGCATGAGGTTGGCGACCAGCACCTGCTTCTCGCGCTCGGCCTGCTTGGGCTCCATGATGTAGGCGCCCGGCGAGCGTACGAGCTGGGTGACGACGACGCGCTCGGTGCCGTGGATGATGAACGTGCCGCGGTCGGTCATCATGGGGAAGTCGCCCATGAAGACGCGCTGCTCGCGGATCTCGCCCGTCTCCTCGTTGATGAAGCGGACCTCCATCGTGAGGGGGGCCGAGAAGGTCATGTCCTTGTTGCGGCACTCGGCGATCGGCTTGCTGGGTTCGCCGAAGGCGTAGTCGCCGAACTCGACGAGCAGCTTCTCCGAGTAATCCTTGATCGGGTTGATGTCGGCGATGGTCTCCTTGAGACCGTCGCGCAGGAACCACTCCCACGACGCCTTCTGGATGTCGATCAGGTTGGGCAGCGACAGCTGCTGATCGAGCTTGGCGAAGGACGTGCGCACGCGCGGGGACCGGGGCTCGTTCAAGCGAGTCTCCTCTGATGACGGCGGAACAGGGAAAAGAAGCTCACCACGCCACGGGGATCATGGCACGGTCGCAGACGACGCACAGCCACGTAGAATACCACGCGCTCTCAGATGCTGCAAGGCTCGGGCGCTGTGGAGTCAGGCGCCGCCGGTCCGCGGCGTTGTCGGTTCTGACAACGCCCATCGCCACCCGGCGGCGGCGCGACGGCCGGCGGGTGCGCGGCGCCGACCGGCGAAGACGCGCGGGGGGCCCGGGCCGGCGTGCCGGCCCGGGCCCCCGCGTCACGCAGGACGCGCGCCCCTCGGGCTACTTGAGCTCGACGGTCGCGCCGGCGTCCTCGAGCTGCTTCTTGGCGTCCTCGGCCTCGTCCTTGGTGACGCCTTCCTTGATCGGCTTGGGCGCACCCTCGACCACGTCCTTGGCCTCCTTGAGGCCCAGACCGGTCAGCGCCCGGACGACCTTGATGACCTGGATCTTCTGGTCGCCGAAGGCGGTGAGGACCACGTCGAACGCGGTCTGCTCCTCGGCCTCGGCCTCGGCCGGCGCCGCACCGGCGGGAGCGGCCGCCACGGCCACGGGGGCCGCCGCGCTCACGCCGAACTCCTCTTCGAGGGCCTTCACGAGCTCGGAGAGCTCGATCACGCTCATGCCTTTGATGGCCTCGATGAGCTCGTCTTTCGTCAGGGTCTTGCCTGCCATCGTCACTTCACCTCGCCGTTCTGGCTTGTCGTCGTTGTGGGTCGGGCGCGCCGGGGCTCAAGCCTCGCCGGCCGCCGCCTTCTGCTCGGCTACCTGGTTCAGCGCCCGCACGAAGCCGCCGATCGTGCCCTGCAGCACCGTGACGAGACCCGTCATGGGTGCGGCCAGAGTGCCGACCACCTGGGCGACCAGGGTGTCGCGCGGCGGCAGGCTGGCGAGCGCGCGCAGCTGCCCGGCGTCGAGCAGCGCGCCGGCCATGAGGCCGCCGCGCACCTCGAGCTGCGGGTGCGTACGGGCGTAGTCGGCGATCGCCTTCGCCGCCGCCACCGGGTCCTCGCCGCAGAAGGTCACGGCGGTGGGGCCGGCGAGCAGGTCCTTCAGGGTCTCGCGCCCGGCGCGCTCGGCGGCGAGGGTCCCCAGGGTGTTCTTGACGATCTTGAAGCGCGCCCCGCTCTGCCGGAGCGTGCCGCGCAGCTCCGAGAGCTGGGCCACCGTGAGGCCGCGGTAGTCGCTCACGAACACCGTGTCGGTGCCCTCGAGCAGCTCCGCCACCTCGGCGATGACAGCCTCTTTCTCGCTTCTCAGCATCTCGACCTCGCAGTCCGAAAAGAAAGCCCACTCCCGGGGACGGGAGCGGGCACGGCGGCGGGTGCGGCACGCTCATCGCCTCGGGTGGCGGGCCCTGCGGCCCATTAAGCTCCCCGGAGGAAGCGCCGACCTTCATCGGCCGCGGCGCCGGTGGCGCCGCGAGGGCGGAGTATAGAACGGCGGAGGCGGCGGCGGCAACCCCTCGGGGCTGCTGCCGCCGCTCCCGGCGTCTGCGGGTGCGGCTCGACGTGCGCTGCGGCGCCGGTCGGCCCGCGGCGCGGCTCAGTCCTCGGCCAGGTCGCGCGTACGCGCCGGGTCGAGGGCGATGCTCGGGCCCATGGTGGCCGCGATGTGGATGCTCTTGAGGTACTTGCCCTTGGCCGCCGCCGGCTTGGCGCGCACGATCTCGTCGAGCACGGCGCCGTAGTTCTCGAGCAGCTGCGTCTCGCCGAACGACTTGCGCCCGATCGAGAGGTGGATGATGCCGGAACGGTCGGTGCGGTACTCGACCTTGCCGCCCTTGGCGTCGGTCACGGCCTTCGCGACGTCGAAGGTGACGGTGCCCGACTTGGGGTTGGGCATGAGGCCGCGCGGGCCGAGGATGCGGCCCAGCTTGCCGACCGTGCCCATCATGTCGGGCGTGGCGATGGCGACGTCGAAGTCGAGCTTGCCCGCCTGCACCTGCTTGGCGAGGTCGTCGGAGCCGATCAGGTCGGCGCCCGCCTCCTGCGCCTCGCGCGCCTTGTCGCCCTCGGCGAACACGGCGACCCGCATCTCCTTGCCCGTACCGTGCGGCAGGACCGTCGTGCCGCGCACGATCTGGTCGGCGTGGCGCACGTCGACGCCGAGGCGGAAGTGCGCCTCGATGGTCTCGTCGAACTTGGCGCCCTCCAGCGACTTGAGCAGGCGGATGCCCTCGAGGGGGCTGTAGAGATGCGTGCCGTCGATGGCGCGCCGGGCGGTGGTGTACGTGCGGCCTCTGGCCATGGTGCTGAACCTCCTGTGGTCCGAGCGGCGACCCGGGGTCGCCTCCCACTCCTCGCCGCGGTGCGACCGCGGCCATGTCTGCGGTGTGCTGCCGGCCGGCGTCGCCGGCCCGCCTGCGGCGGTCGCGGCGCCGACCTCGCTCGCCTCGCCTAGTCGGCGACCTCGACGCCCATGCTGCGCGCCGTGCCCTCGATGATCTTCATCGCGGCCTCGACGTCGTTGGCGTTGAGGTCGGGCATCTTGAGCTCGGCGATCTCGCGGACCTTCTCGCGCGAGACCGTGCCGACCTTGGCGCGGTTGGGCTCGCCGGAGCCCTTGTCGATGCCCAGCGCCTCGCGCAGCAGGACGGCGGCCGGGGGCGTCTTCGTGATGAACTTGAAGCTGCGGTCCTCGAAGACCGTGATCTCGACCGGGATGATGGTGCCGTCCTGGGCCTGCGTCTGGGCGTTGAACGCCTTGCAGAACTCCATGATGTTGACGGCGTGCTGGCCGAGAGCCGGCCCGACCGGCGGCGCGGGGTTGGCCTGCCCGGCCGGGATCTGCAGCTTGATGAGCGTCAGGACCTTCTTGGCCACTGCTTCCTCGCTTCGTCGTGCGTCGTCAGGATGTCTTCTTGACCTGGTCGAACCCGAGCTCGACCGGGGTCTCGCGGCCGAAGATCGAGACCATCACCTTGAGCCGGCTCTGGTCGAGGTTGACCTCGACCACCTCACCCGAGAAGTCGGAGAGCGGGCCCGACGTGACGCGCACGACCTCGCCGACCGAGAACTCGGCCTTCTGCTTGGGCCGCTCGACGGTGGCCGTGTGGAGGATGCGGTCGACCTCGGCGCGGGAGAGCGCCACGGGCTTGTTGTTGGCGCCGACGAACCCGGTGACGCCGGGCGTGTTCTTCACGACCGACCAGGTGTCGTCGGTGAGCTCCATCTGGACCAGGACGTAGCCCGGGAACACGCGGCGCTCCTGGGTGACCTTCTGGCCGTCCTTCGTCTCGACGACCTGCTCGGTCGGCACGACGATCTGGACGATGCGCTCCTCTTGCTTCATCGACTGGCGCCGGTGCTCGAGATTGGCCTTGACCTTGTTCTCGTGCCCGGAATACGTGTTGACGACGTACCACTGGAACATGCGCGCCTCAGGTGATCAGGTTGAGGATCTGGTCGACCACCTCGGAGAAGGCGGCGTCGAGCCCGGCTACGTATACGGCGGCGATGGCTACGGCGACGAGCACGACGAGGGTCGACTGCATGAGGTCGCGGCGGCTGGGCCACGAGACCTTGCCGAGCTCGACGCGCACCTCGCGCATGAACTTCTTGAGGCTGCGCTTCTCGCGCCCGCTGCGGGCCGACGACTTGGCCTGGGCCCGCGCCCGCGTCGACTTGCCCGACTTGGCGCCGCTCTTGGCGCCGCTCTTGGCGTCGCTCGCGCGGGCGCCCTTGGCGGACGCCTTGCCGCTGCCCTGCGTGGGGCGGGTCTTGCCCTTGTTGTTCCTGACGGCCTTAGCCACTCAACCGCTCCGATGATCGTTGGCAGGGCTGGAGGGACTCGAACCCCCGACCCCCGGTTTTGGAGACCGGTGCTCTACCAATTGAGCTACAGCCCTAGTAGACCAGGGAGGCGCTAGCGCGTCTCCTTGTGGACCGTGTGCGTCCCGCACCAGCGGCAGTACTTCTTGAGCTCGATGCGGTCCGGGTCGTTCTTCTTGTTCTTGTTGGTGTGGTAGTTGCGGCGCTTGCACTCCTGGCAAGCGAGCGTGACCATCTGGCGCACGTCTCACCCTTTCTGCGAAAGCACGTAAGGATACCCCGACCCCGAGAGGGCGGTCAACGCGACCGCGACGCAGGCGGCGGGGGCCGGCGCACGGCGCGCCAGTATAGCAGAGCGGGCCCGGCACGCGAACCGGCCGGCCCGGCCCCGGGCGCACGGCGCGGTCGCACCGGGCCGCGGCGCGGCCACCGGGCCTGCGTCGCACGGAGGCCGCGGCGCGACCCCGGGGCTGCGTCCCGCCCGGGCTGCGTCCCACCGGGCCTGCGCCCCGCCGGGGACTTCGGCCGCCGGGGGATGGGGTATCGTGTCCTCACGCATGATGGACGACGAGCGCGACAGGAGCGGGCGCACCGGCGCCGACGAAGCGGGCGGCGGTGGCGGCGGTGCCTCGCCGCCGCCCCCGCCGCCGCCCCAGCCACCCCCGGAGCGCGGCGCAGGCGCGGCCCCGCCGGCGGACGCACCGCCCCCGTCGGCTCCTGCACCACCGCCACCGCGGACCGCCGCGCCCGCACCGCCCCCGCCGCGGCCCGCCGCGCCGGCAGCGCCCCCGCCGCAGCCGCCGCAGCGACAGCCGCCCGGCGTCGCCCCGCCGCCGCTCGCCGGCCCGCAGCCGGGACGTCGCACACCGGGGCTCGCGCCGGGCACGAAGACGTGGGGCTGGCCGGAGACGCTGCTGGGTGTCGTCGTCGGCTTCGGGCCCCAGATCCTCCTCTACCTGGCGGCCCTCTACGGGGGCGCCCTCGAGGGGGAGACGAGCATGGAAGAGGTCACGCTCTTCGGCGCGCTCGTCGTGATCGTCTCCACCGTCGTCCTCTACGGGTGGCAGACGGTCGCCGCCTGGCTCTTCTCGCTGCGCATCAGCCGTCAGGGTCTCGCCGGCTGGGGCTTCACCTGGCCGAGCGCGGCCTTCTTCTGGACCATCCCCGTCGCCCTCGTCGCGAGCTACGCGATCTCCGCCGTGCACGGCGCCCTCGTCGACCCGCCGCCCCAGGACATCGTCGAGCAGTTCCCACGCACCGTCGCCGGCGGGGCCCTCTTCGTCGTGGTCGCCGTGGTCCTCGCTCCGCTCTTCGAGGAGGTCTTCTTCCGCGGCTTCGTCTACAGGGGGCTCCGCAACTCTTGGGGCTGGTGGCCGGCTGCGCTCGGCTCGGCGGCCGTCTTCGGCGTCGCGCACCTGCAGCTCACCGTCTTCGTGCCGATCTTCGCCCTCGGGGTCGCCCTCGCCTGGGTCTACGAGCGCACCGGGTCGCTGTGGACGAGCATCGCCATGCACGCCGTCTTCAACGGCCTGGCCGTGCTGGTCTGGGCGCTGGACATCGCGTAGGCGGCGGCGGAGCGGCGGCGGTTCAGCGCAGACGCGGCAGCGGCTC
>JAZBOM010000180.1:0-2650 GCA_036351205.1 Thermoleophilia bacterium
CTCGGGGTCGCCGCCGGCCAACGCTCGATTATGCGCGCCGCGCACCGCAAGTCAACCTGACGGGGCCGCCCCGCCGCGCGCTGCGCGGCCCTGCGGCCCGACCCGCCCCGGTCCCGGGGCGGACGAAGGGGGCTGCCGGCGATCGGGAATGACCAGTCGAGCGAGCCGAAGGAGTACTGGTTCTGTCGGCAGCCCCCTCTGGCAGCCGAGTTCGGCGCCGGGGCGGGTCTTCCTCCGTCGCGAGGGCCTGCGGAATTCGGCGGTGCGGCTCTTCTTCCACCGCGAGGCCGTGCGCACCTCGACGGCGCGGCCGTTCCTCCATCGCAGGGGCGCCAGGCCCCTCCGCACACAACGGTCTATACTCCCGTCCATGCAGGAGCACGCCGGCGCGACCGGTCAGCCGCAGCGCAAGAGAGGGCGCCCGCCGAAGCGGCCGGCGAGGCCCGAGCACCCCGGGCTGGCCGTCGAGAACCCCCTGTCGACTCTCAGCCCGACGGCGCGCTACATCCTGGAGACGTCGCGCCGCCTCCTCGTCGAGCGCGGTTTCGACGCCCTCACCATCGAGAGCATCGCCCTCGAGGCAGGCGAGACGAAGGCGTCGGTGACACACCACTTCGGCAGCAAGTCGGGGCTGATCGAGACGCTGTTCGACTCGCTGGTCCACGACGCCTACGTCGCCCTGGTGGCGACGGTCGACGAGATGCCCCCCGGCGAGGAGCGCGTCGGCGCCTACATCGCCGGGCTCAGGGCGCTGGCCGAGGACGTCGAGGCGTATCGCGCCTTCTTCCAGATCGCCCCGCACGCCCTGCGCGACCCCGAGCTGCGTACACGTATGGCCAAGCTGTACGAGTGGTACCGGGAGGTCACGCTGAAGGCCTGCGGCGTGACCCTGCCCGAAGACCCGCGGGCCCGGCGGCGGCTGCTCGCCACCGCCGGCCTCGTGCTCGCCGCGGTCGACGGTCTCGCCCTCCAGGTCGCGCTCGACCCCGCCGCCGTCGACGACGAGTACGCCTTCGAGCTCCTCAAGCCGGCCGTGCAGCGCGCGCTGGCGGCCGACGCGGGAGCAGATGAGGCGGTAGAGCCGCCCGCTCACTAGGAGAGGCGCCGGCTCGGCAGACGAAGCCCCGTCCAGCGGGCGAGCGCCCGCGCCGTAGACGCAGCGCCCGCTCGATGGGCAGGCGGCCGCTCAGAAGGCGAGCCGCCCCTCCTCGACGGCCATCCTGCCGGCGGCGATGACCCAGCGGATGTTCGCGGCGTCGTACAGCACCTCCGGGTCGGCCGTCGGGTCCTTGGTCACCACGAGCAGGTCGGCGGCCTTGCCCGCCTCGATCGAGCCGAGACGGTGCGCCATGCCGAGAGCCTCGGCGGCGGTGTGCGTCGCCGCCTCGATGGCCTCGAGCGTCGTCATGCCGCCGTAGCGCACGAGGGCCTTGAACTCGCGGGCGCTGTACTCGCCGTAGGGCGTGAGGGGCGTGAAGACCGTGTCCGAGCCGAGGGCGATCTTCACGCCCTTCTCCCGGGCCATGCGGACGTTGTCGATGACGCCCTGCGCGTAGTGCCGCCCGGAGTCGGCGTCGGGGACCTCGTCCACGTCACGGTGGAGGAAGACCTGGGGGCGGAGGTGCTCGATCGGCGCGTCGCTGGTCGCGGCGAAGTCCGTGAACCAGGTCACGAGCAGCTCGAGCGTCGGGACGAGGATCACCCCGCGCGCCGCCATCTCCTCGCAGAGCGCCTCGTCGAGCTCCTCGCCGTGCTCGATGGTGTCCGCCCCCACCGCGACCGAGTCGCGGGCCGACTGCAGGTTCTCGGCGTGCGAGCACACCAGGGTGCCCTTCTGCATGTGCGCCTCGGCGACCGCGACCTGCAACTCCTCCAGGGTGTAGTGCTGGTCACGGTTGCGGTCGTTGGCCCAGTTGTCGCCCCCGCTGGCCCAGACCTTGATCTGGTCGGCGCCCTCGCGGAGCAGGCGTCGGACCGCCTTGCGGATCTCGTCCGGACCGTCGGCCAGAATGGCCCAGAAGTGGTTGCGCACCACGTAGTCCTCTTCGTACTGGAAGGCGTCGCCGTGCCCGCCGGTCCGGCAGAGCCCGGGCCCGCAGGCGATCACCCGCGGGCCGGGCAACGACCCTTCGCGGAAGACCCGCTTGAGGTAGAGGCCGTTCCACGAGATGTCGCGCACCGCGGTGAAGCCACGCTTTAGCAGCGCCTGCGCCTCCGCGACGGAGCGCACGGCGCGCACCAGCTTGGGCTCCATGAGCACGCCGAGCTCCTGGTCCTCCATGCCCGCCCGCCCGCCGGCGAGGTGGACGTGGGCATCGATGAGGCCGGGCGTGACGAAGTGGCCGTGACAGTCGACCTCCTGGACGCCGTCCTCGCGGCGGTACTCGACCATCGGCACGACCGCCGCGATGTCGCCGCGGTCCACGATGACGGCCATCCCCTCCCGGGGCGAGGCGCCCAGTCCGTCGACGACGGTCACGTCCAGCAGCGCGTAGCGCTCTTCAAGGTGCATGGTCATCCGCTCCTGTCGGTCGTCGGTCGCACGGCGGCCCGGAGGCGCCGCGTCGCCGCGGCCTCCCGGGGCGCAGAACCATCACTCGCCGCTGCGCCGGACGCGGGGCTCGGCCTGCGCATCCGCTCACAGCACCTC
>JAZBOM010000181.1:0-4132 GCA_036351205.1 Thermoleophilia bacterium
CCGCGGCGAAAGCCAGCATGTAGGCCGAGAAGAACCACTGCAGCTGGGAGGTCGTCGCCTCGAGGTCGGCGGCCAGGGTCGGCAGGGCGAGCCCGAGCACCGTGGCGTCGATGCCGAGCACGAGGGCGGCGGGGACGAGAGCGGCGACGGCCCACCAGCGACGGACGCTCGAGAGAGACATGACGGTCACATCCTTTCACGTGTTAGCCTCAAATGAAGGTAACCATGAAAAGCAAGTGACTGTCAATATCGCCGAGCGATTCGAGGTCGTGCCCTCCCGGCCCAAGGGCCGACGAACGGCAGACGAGGGTGACGCGGCGGCGCGGCAGGTGTATACAGGCGCGGGGTGACGCACCCTCGGGCAAGGTGCGCGACAGCTCGCGCCGGGCCCGACGGCGGCCGGAAGGAGCGCGCGTGAGCATCGTCGAGGCGCAGGGTCTCAGCAAACAGTACGACCCGCCGAAGGGCGTGCTCGCCGTCGACGACGTGAGCTTCGCCATCGAGCGCGGCGAGATCTTCAGCCTGCTGGGGCCGAACGGGGCCGGCAAGAGCACGACCATCTCCATGCTGTCGTGCCTGCTCCGGCCCAGCGACGGCGACGCACTGATCGACGGGCACTCGATCGTCGGCGATCCGCAGGCCGTCAAGGAGGTCATCGGCGTCGTCCCCCAGGACATCGCCGTCTACCCCGACATGACGGCGCGCGAGAACCTCCTCTTCTGGGGGCGCATGTACGGGCTGAGCGGCGCGGAGCTGAAGGCGCGCGTCGACGAGGTGCTCGAGCTCATCAGCCTCACCGACCGCCAGAAGGACCGCGTCGACAAGTTCTCCGGCGGCATGAAGCGCCGCGTCAACATCGGCGTCGCCCTGCTGCACAAGCCCAGGATCCTCTACCTGGACGAGCCCACGGTGGGCATCGACCCGCAGAGCCGGCGCTCGATCCTCGACGGCATCCTCGACCTGCGCGAGCAGGGGATGACGGTGCTCTACACGACCCACTACATGGCCGAGGCGCAGGAGCTCAGCGACCGCATCGGCATCGTCGACCACGGCAAGCTGATCGCGCTGGGCACCCACGCCGAGCTCGTCAAGATCGTCGGCGAGGAGGCGCGGGTCGACCTCACGCTCGACAAGGGTCTCGAGCAGATGGTCGAGCGCTGGTCGGCACTGGCCGGCGTGAGCTGCGCGGCCGTCGAGGACGAGCACGTCGAGCTCCTCGTGGAGGACGCCAACGCGCTGCTGCCGCACCTCTTCGAGGAGGCGGCCGCCGGGGGCTCGCGCATCACGTCGGTGAACGTGAGCGAGCCCAACCTCGAGCTCGTCTTCCTCCACCTCACCGGGCGCGCGCTGCGCGACTGAGAGGGAGGCGGCGGATGCCACGCGGCGCAGCAGGAGCCGGAGGGCGATGAGGAAGATCTGGGCGATCGCCTGGAAGGACCTGCGCAGCACGGCGCGCAACGTGCCCGGCCTCGCCATGATGCTGGTCGCGCCGCTCGCCCTCGCCGGCCTGCTCGGCTTCGCCTTCGGCGGCGGCGACTCGTTCGAGATCGCGGCGACGAAGGTGGCGCTGGCGAACGACGATGTGCGGCCGGCGGCGCCGGCCGGCGAGCAGGCGCCGCCGCTCGCCGGCAACACCTTCGCCGACATCCTCACCAGCGAGGGCCTGCAGGACGTGCTCGAGGTGACCGAGGTGAAGGGCGCGGCGGCGGCCCGCGCGCGGGTCGACGACGGCGACGCCGCGGTCGCCGTCGTCGTGCCGCCCGACTTCACCGCCGCGCTCTACGGCGCCGCCGGGGCGAGCACCGCCGTCGAGCTCTACGTCGACCCCACCCAGGAGTTCGGGCGCGCGATCACCGAGTCGGTCGTCCGGCAGGCGCTGCTCGACTTCAACGGGGCGCGGGCGGCCGCGGCGGCCGCGGCGGCGGTGGCCGGCGGGGACGCCGGCCACGACGACGCCGCGCGGGCCGCGGCCGCCGCCTTCGTGCAGGGCGGCGGCGTGAGCGAGGACCTCGTCATCAGGGACGAGGCGCCGCGCGTCGGCGGGGACGAGGGCGAGGACGCGACGACCATCGGTCTGGTGCTCGCCGGCATGATGGTGTTCTTCATGTTCTTCGGCGCCTCCAACGTCGCCCGCACCATCATCACCGAAGACCACGACGGCACGCTCCCGCGCATGATGACCACGCCGACGTCCGCGGGCGTGATCCTCGGCGGCAAGTTCGCCTCCGTCTTTCTCACGGTCGCGGCCCAGCTCGTCATCCTCCTCGTCGGCGGGGCGGTGCTCTTCGGCATCGGCTGGGGCCGGCTGGACGTCGTCGCCGTCCTCGCCGTGGCGACCGCGGCGGTGGCCAGCGGGCTCGCCCTGATGATCATGGGTGTCGTGAAGACGCCGGGGCAGGCCGGGGCGATCGGCGCCGGCGTCTACCTCGTCCTCGCCCTGCTGGGCGGCAACTTCACCGGCACGGCTACCTCCACCGGCACCTACGCGACGATCCAGGGGTTCACGCCCAACGGCCCGCTCCTGCGCGGCTGGGACGCGGCGATGCGCGGCGGCGACCTCGCCGACGTCGCCTCCCACCTGCTGGTGCCGCTCGCCTTCGCCGCGGTCTTCTTCGTGGTCGCCGTGTGGACGTTCCGGAGGCGGTACGCATGAGCGGGCGGCATGCAGCGGCGGGCGCTGCACCTGAGGCGCAGGCGCGCATGAGGCCGGCGCATCGAGTGTGTGTGCCGCGCAAGATCCGGGGACGGCGGCCGTGAGCCGGATCTGGACGCTCGCCCGCAAGGACCTCCTCGAGACGCGGCGCGACCGCCTCTCGGCGATCTTCATCGTCATCATGCCGATCGCCTTCACGACCTTCTTCGGGCTCATGTTCGGCAGCGGCAGCGACCGCCTCGCCGTCGCCGTGCACGACGCCGACCGGGGCGCGCAGTCGCAGGAGCTCGTGCGCGCCCTGCAGCAGTCCGACGCCGTGCGCGTCGTGCCCAAGAGCGCGGAGGAGCTCGACCCCTGGATCGCCGACGGGCGGGCCGCCGCCGGCCTGCTGATCCCCGAGGGGTTCTCGGCGGCCGTGCAGGCCGGGGAGCCCGCCGAGCTCGTCGTCGTCAGCGACCAGACGTCGTCGGGCGCGCAGGCCATCGCCGCCGAGGTGCGGTCGGCGGCCGGCGACCTCGTCGCCGCCGACCGCGCCGCGCGGCTCGGCGCGCAGGCCGCTGGCCAGAGCGAGGTCCCGGAGGCGGCGCGTGCCGTCGCCACGCAGGCGATGGCGCAGCCGGCGGTCGCGCTCACCTCCGTCGGCGCGGCCGCCGCCGCGGGCCAGGTGCCGACCGGCTTCACCCTCAGCTCGCCCGGCATGATGGTCAACTTCATCATGTTCAGCCTGATGACCGCCGGCATAGCCGTCGTCATGGAGCGCAAGAACGGCACCCTCCGCCGGCTCGTGACGACGCGCGTCCGGCGCTGGGAGCTCATCGCCGGCAAGATGGGCGGCATGTTCGCCCTGACCTTCCTGCAGCAGATCCTGCTGATCGGGGTCGGGCAGCTCTTCTTCGGGGTGGACTACCTGAACGACCCGGCTGCCCTGCTCCTGATGATGATCGCCCTCTCGCTGGTGGCCTCGTGCCTCGGGCTGCTGCTCGCCTCGCTCCTCTCCAGCGAGCAGGCCCTCGTCGCCGCCATCGTGCTCACGTCGATGGGCGTCTCGGCCCTCTCCGGCGCCTGGTTCCCGCTCGAGATCACCGGCGACGCCTTCCGCTCCGTCGGGCAC
Source organism: Thermoleophilia bacterium (assembly GCA_036351205.1). Lineage (GTDB taxonomy): Bacteria > Actinomycetota > Thermoleophilia > UBA2241 > UBA2241 > UBA2241. Next base: position 3,765 of record JAZBOM010000181.1, read on the forward strand.
GTGCTGCCGACGGCGTGGATCCTCGACGGCCTGCGCGGCATCATCGCCCAGGGCTACGGCGTCGCCGACGTGCTGCCGGCCTTCGGCCTCGCGCTCGCCTGGTCGGCGGGGCTCTTCGCCGTGGCCGTCGCGCGCTTCCGCCTCTCCTGAGGCGGGCCGCCGCCGTCGCGGACGCCGCTCTCGCGGACGTCGCCGGGGCGGAAGAGCGGGGGCAGGACGCGGGTTCTCCCGGCGGGTCCGTCGCCGGGCCCCCGCATCGTGTTCAGCGGCCGCGTCACGCCGTCGCGGCCGCCTCGTAGAGGTCGGCGACGGCGTGCCGGACCTCGCGGACGAGGGTCTCGGTCGCCGCGGCGTCCTCACTACGGAGC
>JAZBOM010000182.1:0-7948 GCA_036351205.1 Thermoleophilia bacterium
CCACTCCGGCATCAGCGCAGAGTATACGCGGGACGGTGAGAGGTGCTCAGCCGAGAGCGGGCCGCCCGGCCACCCAGAGGCCGGCGCCCTCGAGGATGCCCGACGTGGAGACGCGCAGGGCGTCGAGGCCGAAGGCGCGACCGGCCTCGGCGGCGATGAGCGCGCCGGCGAGGATCACGTCTTCGCGCCCGCGGCGGATGCCCGGCAGCTCGGCCCGCTGGGCGCTCGTGAGCTGCCGGAAGTGGTCGATCGCGCCGAGCATCGTCTCGCGGCTCAGCTCGTAGCCGTCGACGAGTTCGCGGCGCCACTCGCGCAACTCGAGGACGTAGGCGACGAGGGTGGTGAAGGTGCCGGCGACGCCGATGCCGACGGCCGGGCGGCCCGCGGACGCGACGACCTCGGCGGAGGCGGCAGCGAGCGCGTCCGCGACGAGCGCGCTCGCCGCCGCCCACTGCGCATCGGTCGGCGGGTCGGCGGCAAAGCAGCGCTCGGTCAGGCGCACGGCACCGATGTCGACGCTGCGGACGGCGGCCGCACCACCCGTGACCCCGCTGCCGACGATGAGCTCGGTGCTGCCTCCGCCGATGTCGACGACGAGCAGCCGCTCATGAACGGGATGAGCGAGCCCGGCGACCGCGCCGCGGAAGGCGAGCCGCCCCTCGAGGTCGCCTTCGATCACTTCCCACGGCCAGCCGTACTCGCCCTCCGCCCGGCGCAGGAAGTCCTCGCCGTCGGCGGCGTCGCGCAGAGCGCTCGTGGCGAAGAGCAGCGAGCGCTCGGGGCCGTACGTCTGCGCAGCAGCCGTGTAGCGCGCCAGGCAGGCGAGAGTGCGGTCGACGGCCGCGGGCGCGAGGCGCCCGCGGCCGTCGACCCCCTGCCCGAGCCGGACGACCTCGGTCTCGCGCGCCGCCACGCTCGCCAGGTGCCCGTCGACGACCTCGGCGAGCAGTAGACGACACGTGTTGGTCCCGAGGTCGACGACGGCGACCTTCACGGCGCGTCCTTGTCGGCCGTCACGGCGCGCAGCGCCGCCGTCACGGCGCATCCTTCTCGGCCGTCACGGCGCGCAGCCCCGCCTTCACGGCGTGCCCTTCGGCACGAACGCCGCGCAGCGGCGATCGGCACACCACAACTCCCCGGCCGCGGCGATGATCTCGACGCCCACGCGGTAGGCCGGCCGGGCAAGGCCGTGGGCCGCGTGGGCGTGCAGGCACTTGAGACGCGACGGGTCGGCGACGCCGCCGACGCCGGTCGCGAGGCCGGCGACACCGGCCGTCGAGAGCCGGAGGGCGGGGTCCTCGGGCCCGAGCGCGCGCACGAGCTCCTCGCGCCGCGCGCGCGTCTCGGCCACGGCCTCGGCGAGCGCCGCACGCAGGCCGTCGTCGGCGTCGACGGCGCGCTGGAAGCGCTCGACGCCGCCGGTGCTCTCGAGCGCTCCGATGGCCGCGACCGCCGTAGGGCAGGTGAGGTAGTACAGGGTCGGGAAGGGACGGCCACGCTCGTCGACCGGCAGGACCTCGACGACCGCCGGGAAGCCGTGCGGGCAGCGGGCTGCGACGGCGCTCATCGGGCGCGGGAGACGTCCGAGCTGCCCGCCGACGACGCGCAGGTCGTCGCCCGCGACGGAACCGCGCGCGAGGTGCTCTGGTCCAGGCGCTGACACGGCGACCATGCCGGCAGCGTACATGCCGCGACCGGAGACGTCACACTCGCTCCGGGATGGCGGAGGTGCCGCTACTCGGAGAGCGTCCGCCAGAGGTCGCTGAGGCGCTCGAAGGGCGACAGCCGCTCCGACACGACCGCCTGCTCGTCGGCGCCGCCCGCCTCGGTCGCCTCGCCGGGCAGGCCCTTGACCACGAAGGCCTGCATCCCTTGCGGCACCATCTGCAGGTCGGTGCGCGCCTTCTCGGCGATGTAGGCGTTGGTCCCGAGGCGCTCGACCTCGGCGCGCAGGGCCCGGTTCTCGGCCTGCGCCGTCTCGAGAGCCCCGGCCGCCTTCTGGTGGCGGTCCTGCTGGACGAAGTAGTCGCGCAGGGGCTCGGCGTAGAGGGCGGCCGCGATCAGCACGAGCGCGAGGGCCATGAGCCGGCCCCAGCGCACCCGCGGCCGCGCGGCCGCTGTGCGCGCCCTGCGTCGTTTGGCTGCCATCTGCGTTCGCCCCTTCGGATCCTCAAGGCCCTGGGTCTCGCGGGCGGCGGGACGCACCCCGCGCCGGCCGCGATGCCCTGTCCCGACTGATTCGCGCCGGGCGACGGGCTTCCCTGCCCGCGCGCGGAGCGCCCAGGCGCATCCCTGCCCGAATGCCGCGCGTCCACGGGCTTCACAGCCTGTGCCGCGCGGGACCGGCTACTGGAGCACGTGCGCCTTGATGAGGTTCGTGGAGCCGGCCGTGGCGTGCACGCCGGCGGTCATGACCACCAGGTCGCCGGCGGCACCGAGCCCGGCCGCGAGGACGGCGTCGTTGCTGCTCGGAATAACGGCATCCGCGTGAGGGACCTCGTCGCGCAGAAGCGGGGTGACGCCCCAGGCGAGCGCGAGCTGTGTGACCGTGCGCGGACGGGGACTGACCGCGACGACGCGCGCCGACGGGCGGTAGCGCGCCACGGCGCGCGCGGTCGCCCCCGTCGCCGTCGGCGTCACGATGGCGACGGCGCCGATCTTGCGGGCCAGGTCGCAGGCGGCGTAGCTGATCGCGTCGGAGGTCCGCGCCCGGCGCTGGGCCCACTCCTGCAGCGGCCAGCCGTCGCGGGCGATATCCGCCTCGACGACGCGCGCGATCTCGGCCATCGTGCCGACGGCCTCGACCGGGTAGGCGCCGATCGAGGTCTCGCCCGACAGCATCACCGCGCAGGTCGAGTCGTAGATCGCGTTGGCGACGTCGCTCGCCTCGGCCCGCGTCGGGCGCGGGTTCGAGATCATCGACTGCAGCATCTGCGTGGCCGTGATGACCGGGCGTGCCGCGACGCGCGCCGCCTGGATGATGCGCTTCTGCCAGACGGGGACCTCGGCGGGCGGGATCTCCACCCCGAGGTCGCCGCGGGCGATCATCAGCGCGTCGGCGGTGGCGACAATGTCGTCGAGAGCCAGGAGCGCCTCGCGCTTCTCGATCTTGGCGACGACGAGCTGGTCGCCGCCGAGCTCGGCGATCCTTCGCTTGAGCAGCTCGACGTCGGCGGCGGAGCGCACGAAGGACTCGGCGACGAAGTCGACGCCCAGCTCGATGACCCGCCGCAGATGTCCCTCGTCCTCCGCCGTGAAGGCCGGGATCGGCAGCGGCGTGTCGGGGAGGTTCACGCCCTTGCGGGCCTCGATCACGCCGGCGTTCTGGGCCTCGAGGACCACCCGGGCGTGGGCGCCGCCGGTGTGCTCGACGGCGGCCACGCGCAGGGCGACGGCGCCGTCGTCGACCAGCACCCGCTGCCCGGCCGCGAAGTGCCGCAACAGCTCGGGGAAGTTGGCCGGGAGGTCGGCGCCGTCGCCGAGCGTCACGCGGTCGCCGGCGGCGACCGCGACGGGCTCGGCGAGGTCGCCGACCCTCAGCTTGGGCCCCGGCAGATCGGCCAGGACACCGACCGCGGCATCCAGGCGCGCGGCGACGCGGCGCACCGTGGCGAGCAGCGCGGCGTGCTCCTCAGCGGTGCCGTGGGAGAGGTTGATGCGTGCGACGTTCATGCCGGAGCGCACGAGCGCCTCGACCGTGACGTCGTCGGCCGTGGCGGGGCCGAGCGTGGCGACGATCTTCGTCCGTCGCCACTGCGCGAGCGGGTCGGCAGGCTCGATCACGGCGCGAGCGGGTCGGTGGGCTCGATCACGGCGCGCCCGAGGGGACTACTGCGCGAGCTCGGCGGCGCGTGCCGCCGCCTCGATGCCCGTGTCCGAGGCCGGGTCGATCTCGGCCGCCCTCTCGTAGGCCTCTCGCGTCGCCTCGTTGAGCCGCTCCGCCTCGGCCGCGTCGCCCGAACTCTCGGCCATGCGCGCCTGGTGCTGCAGGTAGTTGCCGAGGTTGAACCAGGCGGGCTGGAAGTCGGGGTTCTCCTCGAGGACGATCTCGACCTGGGCGACCGCCCCGTCGAAGTCGCCGCTGTAGAAGAGCGAGGTCGCCCAGTCGGTGCCCACGCTGGGGTCGCCGGGCTCCTTGGCCCACGCCGCCTCGTAGACCTGGGCGGCGGCGGCGAAGTACTCGACGCCCTGCTCGAAGTCCCCGGCCTGGATGAGCGCATCGCCCTGGTCGTAGAGGTCGTGGGCCCGCTGCACGAGCTCGCGGTAGCTGCCGGAGAGATCGGCGGCCACGGGCGTGACCTCCCCGGACGTCGTGCCCCCGGAGCCGGGGTCGGCCGCCGGCTGCTCGCCGCCGCTCGAGAGCAGCGCGACCGCGATGACGACCGCGACGGCGACGACGGCGACGATCACCCAGAGGACGCGGGGAGAGAGGCCGCCGGACGGAGCCGGGGCGGCTCCCCGACCGGCGGACCCGCCGGAACCGGCGCGGCCCTTGCCGCCGGAGCCTTCGCGGCTCGTGCCGTCGGCGGCCGCGCCTCCCTGACGCCCGCCGCTCTTGTCGCCCGGCCCCCTGGCGCCCGCCTTGCCCTTCAGGGCGCCCCGCACGACTCCGAGGTCGGCGCCGCACTCGGGGCAGAACTTCGCCTCGCCCGCCTCGTTGCCGCACTCAGGACAGTACATGCGCCCCGTTCCTTTCGTCTGCCGGTCAGGCGCGACGCCGCCTCACCCGGCCGCGCCGTGCTTCGTCATGACAGTGTGGGTCGGCCGTGCGGAGTTGTCCACCCGCGCGGCGTCAGGCCGGGCGCGACCCGGCGCCGACACCGCGCGGGACCGGCGACCCCGACAGGCTCGGAAGGGCACCCGGGCTGCCCCCCGGCTCCCCCGACCCGCCTCAGCGCCCCAGGTTGTAGAACGCCTGCCTGCCGGGGAACCAGGCCACCGCGCCGAGCATGTCCTCGATGCGCAGCAGCTGGTTGTACTTGGCCACGCGGTCGGTGCGCGCCGGGGCGCCGGTCTTGATCTGCCCGGCGTTGGTCGCCACGGCGACGTCGGCGATCGTCGTGTCCTCGGTCTCGCCCGAGCGATGCGAGACGACGGCGGTCCAGCCGGCGCGCTTGGTCATCTCGATCGCGTCCAGCGTCTCCGACAGCGTGCCGATCTGGTTGAGCTTGATGAGGACGCTGTTGGCCGCACCCTCGCGGATGCCGCGGGCGATGCGCTCGGTGTTGGTGACGAAGAGGTCGTCGCCGACGATCTGCAGGCGGTCGCCGAGCTTCTCGCGCATGAGCTTGAAGCCGTCCCAGTCGTCCTCGGCGAGGCCGTCTTCGATGCTGATGATCGGGTACTTGTCGACGAGCGCCGCGTAGTAGTCGACCATCTCCGCCGAGCTCAGGCTGCGGCCCTCGCTGGCGAGGTTGTAGGCGCCGTCCTCGTAGAAGCTGGAGGCGGCCGGGTCGAGGGCGATGACGACGTCGTCGCCCGGCTCGTAGCCGGCCGCGTCGATCGCCTCCATGATGACCTGCACGGCCTCCTCGTTGCTGCCGAGGTCGGGGGCGAAGCCGCCCTCGTCGCCGACCGCCGTGGCGAGGCCGCGGCTCTTCAGCACGCTCTTCAGGCCGTGATAGACCTCGGCCCCGATGCGCAGCGCCTCGTCGAAGGTGGCGGCGCCGACCGGCATGACCATGAACTCCTGCAGGTCGACGTTGTTGTCGGCGTGCTGGCCGCCGTTCATGATGTTCATCATCGGGACCGGCAGGGTGAAGGCGTTGCAGCCGCCGATGTACTGGTACAGCGGCAGGCCGACGGCCGCCGCGGCGGCGTACGCGACGGCGAGCGACGTACCGAGCATCGCGTTGGCGCCGAGGCGCGCCTTGTTGGGCGTGCCGTCGAGCTCGATGAGCAGACGGTCGAGGACCCGCTGGTCGGTCGCGTCGAAGCCCACGACCTCTTCGGCGATCGTCGTGTTCACGTTCTCGACCGCGGTGCGCACGCCCTTGCCGAGGTACTCGCCGCCCTCGTCGCGCAGCTCGACGGCCTCGTGCTCGCCGGTGGAGGCGCCGGAGGGCACGGCGGCGCGCCCGACGGCGCCCGACTCGAGCTCGACCTCGACCTCGAGCGTGGGGTTGCCGCGTGAGTCGAGGATCTGCCTGGCGCTGACATCGACGATGACGCTCATGGTGCCTCCCGGTCAGAGGGCGCCAAGCACGTCAGCCGGCCGTCTCGCCGCCGGCCTCGAGCGCCTTGGCGCGCTGGTAGTAGGCCTCTTGTTCGGGCAATCCTACCCCAGCCCAGTCCACGCCTTCGGCGGCGGCGAGGGCCGCCGCGGCCGTGACCCGGCGCTCGAAGCGGTCGGCCGCCTCCCGGAGCGCCAGCTCGGGATCGACGTGCAGGAGCCGGGCCACGTTGACGACGGCGAAGAGCAGGTCGCCGACCTCGTGGCGCACCCGAGGGTCGTGGCGGCTCGGGTCGGGAGCGCCGGAGTCGACGGCAGTTTCTGCGGTGGCCGCGACGTCGGACGAGGCGGCCGTCGTGCCGCCCGCGCCGGTCGCGCCGCCGGCGCCGGCCGCGCCGTCCTCCGAGACGTTCGCGCCGGCCGAGCCGGCCTCCGGGCCGGCCGCGCCGGCCGCCTCGGCGAAGAGCTCGGCGAGCTCCTCGTGCTCCTCGGCGATCTTGGGGAAGGCGGCCGCCGCCGACGGCCAGTCGAACCCGACCGCGGCCGCACGCTGCTGGAGCTTCTGCGCGCGGAGGAGGGCGGGCAGGGCGGCGGGAACGTCGTGGAAGACGCCCTCGCGACCCTCCTGCTCGCGCTTGATCTGCTCCCAGCGGCCCTTGACCTCGGCCGCCGTGTCGGCCCGGGCGCCGGCGAAGATGTGCGGGTGCCGGCGGATCAGCTTGGCGACGATGTCGTGGGTGATGCTGCCCAGGTCGCCGGCCTCGCGCTCGGCCTGCATCATGGCGAGGATCACGACCTGCAGCAGCAGGTCGCCGAGCTCGCCGTGCACGTCGGCGAGGTCGTCGCGGGCGACGGCGTCGACGAGCTCGTAGGTCTCCTCGAGCGTGTACGAGACGATGTCGCTCGCCTTCTGCTCGCGGTCCCAGGGGCACTCGACGCGCAGCACGTCGACGATGCGTTTGAGGGAGACAAGCTCCTGGCCCAGGAGAAGGTCGTCGAAGGCGGGCGCCGCGGGGACGGTCGTGGTCTCGAGGGCCGGCGAGGCCGCGGCGGCGCGCGCCCGCAGGGCGCGGGCGAGCCGCGGCGCCTGCGGCCCGGCGAGGGCCACGGCCACCGGCCCGGCGGCCGCGGCGGCCAGGATCTCGTCGAGCGCCGCGCCGTCCGCCGCGTCGATCTCGAGCAGCCGGGCCTCCCCGGAGTCGGCCGCCTCGTCGAGCGCGGTGCGGAGCTCGTCGTCGAGGCCGGCCGGGACGACGACGGCGCCGCCGCCGGCGAGGGCCCGCAGCGAGGCTGCGGGCACGGCGCCGGCGGCGGCGCCGATGTACACGAGCGTCAGGCCCACGGCGTGTGCCGGGCTGCGCCCAGCGAGGGGCCAGCCGTCCTTACTCTTCGGTCGCCGGCGAGCTCGTCTCCGCCGGCTCCTCGGGGGCGGGGCTCGGCGCCGCCGTCAGCTCGAGGGGGTCGAAGCCCGGCGCGTAGACGATCTCGGCGTCTTCGGTCGCCTTCTTCAGCCACTCGTCCCAGGCCGTCGCCTGCTTCTGATAGAGCAGGGTCTGCTTGATGAGCTCCTTGGCCTCGTCGAAGGTCTGGTTCTGCTCCGGGGTCACCGCGGTGACCTGGATGATGTGCCAGCCGAAGGGGCTCTTGACCGGGGCTGAAAGCTCGTCGACCTCGAGGGCGAAGGCGGCCTCGTCGAACTCGGGCACCATGCGCCCCTCGGGCCAGGCGCCGAGCGCGCCGCCGGCGTCCTTGGTGCCGGGGTCGGTCGAGTACTCC
>JAZBOM010000183.1:0-2593 GCA_036351205.1 Thermoleophilia bacterium
GGCCGCGCGCGCCGCCTCGACTGGATTCCTAGCTGTCTTCTCCGGCCGATCCGCCATCCTCGCTCACTCCTTCCCTGCCATCGCCGGCGCCTCGCCGGGACCCCAAGGCTACACCTCCCTCGACCGCGGCGTTGCTCCTGCCTTAGGCTGAGAGCGCGATTTGCGGACAAAGGAGAAGGCCATGAAGTGCCTGATCATCGGCGCCGGCGCCCAGGGCGCCGCCGCCGCCTCGATCCTCTCCCGCGCCGGCGACGTCGAGTCGTTCGTGCTCGCCGACCGCGACCCGGCCCGGGTCGAGACGGTCAAGGCCCACATCGCGGCCACGGGCGGCGACGCCGGCAGGATCACGACGGCCGCCGTGGACGCGCGCGACGTCGACGCGGTGGCGGCGCTGGCCGCCGGCGCCGACGTCATCCTCAACTTCGTCCACATGGACTTCTCGGCCGGCATCCGCGCGGCTGCCCTGAAGGCGGCGGTGCACTACGTCGACACCGCCTCCGACCTCACCTGGCAGCACGACCTCGCCTTTGAGGGCCGCTCCAACGACGACGACGCGTTCAAGGCGGCAGGCCTGACCGGCCTCTCGGGCTCGGGCGACACGCCCGGCGTGAGCAACGCCATGGCCCGCCACGGTGCCGACATGCTCGACGAGGTCGACTCGCTGATCATCCGCTGCGGCTACGTGGCGCCCGACGCCGACGCCGTCGTCCACCCCTTCGACCCGGGGTGGTCGCCCGAGGTGGCGCTGCAGGACTACAACGACAAGGCCTGCGTCTTCACCGGCGGCGCACCGACGCTCCAGGGACCCTTCGCCAATCCCGAGGTGTACCGGTTCCCCCAGCCCGTCGGCGACTCGCTGATCTCGTCGCACAGCCACGACGAGAGCTACACGCTCCCGCGCTACATCGGCAAGGGCATCGTGGAGTGCGATTTCAAGTACACGGTCGACCCCGGCGCCGGCACGCTCGTGGCGATGGGGTTCGGCGACCCGACGCGGGAGCTCGAGCTGCGCGACGGCACCAAGGTCCGCCCGTTCGAGGTGGCGATGGCCCTGACGCCGCGACCCGGCGACTCCTTCCTCGAGACGCCCGACCCGGACGAAGGCGGCGGCTGGAACGCCTGGATGGTGGTCGACATCCAAGGCAGGAGCCGCGGCCGCCCCAGGCAGGTGATCGTGCGCCGGTGCTACGGTGTCGATGCCGAGGGGGCGCGCCGGCGAGTCGAGAGGCACGGCGCCGTCGGCATCGAGGTGGCCGCCGGGGCGGTCGCCGGCGCCCGGATGATCGTGGCGGGCGCGACGCCGGCCGGGGTGATGCCGGTCGAGGCGCTCGACCCGAGGGCCTACCTCGCCGAGGTCGAGGCGATCATGCCGCTCGAGATCGACGTGGAGGTCAGGGAGCCGCTCGCGGTGTGAGCGCGGTGTGTCGCGGGCGCACCGGGCGTCACACGCGTCGAGCCTCGCCGGCGGGACCTCCCGGGCAGCCGACGCACGATCTGCCCGGGAGGCCGCGGGCGCCGGACCCGCGATGCGTCACGTCGGCAGATGGGCCTTGAGCGCGTTGGTGAGTTCGTGCGCGAACCACTCGACGTCGGCGTGCGCGGTCCGGGCGACCTGGGCCGCGGCCTCTTCGAAGTCGGCGCTGCTGCCGATCGGATGCCACAGGGCGGCGATGTGCACCCAGCGGGGATCGGACGCCGGCGGCAGCGCGCGCTCGAGCTCGGCCACCTCGGCGGCCAGGGCCAGCCGGCGCTCGTGCTCGGCCGCGAGCGCGGCGTGGACGGCGCCGAGCGCCTGGACGGCATCGCCGGCGAGGTCGTAGCGCGAGCCGTCTTCGCCGACCAGCTCGCGCAACTCGCCGGGGTCGCCCCGCCAGGGGGTGTGGAGCGCCAGCTCGGTCGCCAGGTCGGTCAGTTCGTGCGGCGTGAGCTCGACTTCCCCGCGCTCGAAGGAGTGCAGGCGGTCGACGGCGACGCCGTGCAGCGCCGCGGCAGTCTCGAGCGCGTCGAGGTCGGCCTCCAGGCGCAGGTGCAGTGCTCGCCGCATCGGGTAGGTCGGGGTGCTCATGGGAGTCCTTTCAGCCGGCGGTGTGAGGGCGATGCGGGGTCACTCGAAGCGCCTCCTTTCGCCTCCGGGCCGGCCGACCCCCGGGAGGGTCGACGGGGCGCTCGGACACCGGTCGCCGTGTCGCCCCGTCACCCTCGCCGGATGAGCGTCCGGCACGTCGTCCCCCGACCTTGGGAAGGGCTGCTCCGTACGTGGGTTGTTCCCCCAACCGGGCCTGGGCTATGTGGTTCGAGGCACGGGGCCGTGCCGATCCGCAGCGATGGGTGCGCTACCGGGAGCGGCGACGAAGGCTGGGGAGGTGGGGAGTGGTGCGCCTGGCAGGACTCGAACCTGCGGCCTTCGGTTCCGTAGACCGACGCTCTGATCCAACTGAGCTACAGGCGCACTGGGGAGAGCAGTATACCCGACCCGTGACGCCCGCGAAAAGCGAAGGACAGGGGCGCGCGGCGCGATCCCGACGCGGTCGGGTGCGAGTTGCGGCGAGCGCGTGCGTGGTCGTCGTACGCGATGGGGGAGGGCTGGCGGAGA
>JAZBOM010000184.1:0-2992 GCA_036351205.1 Thermoleophilia bacterium
AGCCACGAAGCCGACCTCGCCGGCCGGCCGGGCAGCGCCGTCGTCGTGCGCGACCCGGCCGGGCGCACGCTCAAGACGCTTCGCCAGACGCAGCCGACGCCGGGTGAGACCGTGCGCCTGACGATCGATGCCGACATCCAGTACGCCGCCGAGCAGGTGCTCGAACACACCGTGCGCGCCTACGGCGCCTCCGCCGCCGTCGCGATCGTGCTCGACCCGCGCACGGGCGAGGTCCTGGCCATGGCCAACGTCCCCCGCGTCAAGGACCATCGCTTCGGCGTCGACGCCCGCTACGAGAGGAACCGCGCGGTCACCGACGCCTACGAGCCGGGCTCGATCTTCAAGGCCGTGACCATCGCCGGGGCGCTCGCCGACGGGGTGGTCAAGCCGGGCACGAAGTTCAATCTCGCGTCGTCGATCAAGGTCGCCGACCGCACGGTCGGCGAGGCCCACGAGCGCGGCACGACCACCTACAGCGTGCGTGAGATCCTCTCCCACTCGAGCAACGTCGGAGCCGTCAAGATCGGCATCAAGATGGGGCAGAAGCGACTCTTGAAGTGGGTCGACAAGTTCGGTTTCGGGCAGACGACCGGGATCGGGTTCCCGGGCGAGGCGGCCGGGATCGTGCCCCGCGAGTGGTCGGGCTCCACCATCGGCAACCTGCCGCTCGGGCAGGGGATCGCGGTGACGCCGCTGCAGATGGCCTGTGCCTTCGGCGTCCTCGCCAACGGCGGCGTGTGGGTCCAGCCGTGGCTCACGGCGCAGGTCGGGGAGGAGGCCGCCCCGGAGCCCGAGCAGCGCCGCGTCGTGTCGGCCAAGGTGGCACGCCAGATGCTCTCCATGCTGACCGACGCCGTCGAGGAGGGGACGGGGGCGAAGGCACGGATCCCCGGCTACGCCGTCGCCGGCAAGACGGGCACCGCGCAGAAGCCGCTGGCCGACGGGAGCGGATACTCGAAGACCGCCTACGTGGCCTCGTTCGTCGGCGTCGTGCCCGCCGACGACCCCCATCTGGTCGTGCTCGTCGCGGTCGACGAGCCGCGGGCGGCGATCTGGGGCGGCGAGGTCGCGGCCCCGGCCATGGCCGAGATCGCGACCTTCGCCCTGCAGCACCTCGAGATCGAGCCGTGAGCGCCGGCCGGCGACGGCCGTCCCGGTGGTGACGCCTTTGGTAGAATCGCCACGCATGAGGATCGACAGGCTCGCCGAGTCGGTCGCCGGCGCCACTCTCGTGGGCGACCCGCGTACCGAGATCACCGCCCTCGCCTACCACACGCGTGACGTCGGCGACGGCACGCTGTTCCTCTGCGTGCGCGGGTTCAGCCACGACGGGCACGACCACGCCGCCGAGGCCGTGCGCCGCGGCGCGGTCGCCCTGGTCTGCGAGCGCCCGCTGCCTCAGGCCGTGCCGCAGCTCCTCGTGTCTTCGACCAGGGCCGCCATGCCGCTCCTCGCGGCGCGCTACTACGACGACCCGTCGTGCCGCCTCGACGTGGTCGGTGTCACCGGCACCAACGGCAAGACGACGACCGCTCACCTGCTGGCGGCGATGTTCGAGGCCTGCGGCCGGCGCAGCGGCGTGCTCGGCACCGTGAGCAACCGGGTCGGTGGCGTGGACGAGCGCGTCGTGCTGACGACGCCGGAGTCGCTCGACCTGCAGGCGCTGCTCGCGCGCATGGTCGCGGCCGGTGACGACGCCTGCGTCATGGAGGTCTCCTCACATGCGTTGTCCCTGGGCCGCACGGCCGGCGTGCGGTATGCGGCGGTCGTCTTCACCAACCTCTCGCGCGACCACCTCGACTTCCACCCGGACTTCGAGGAGTACTACGCGGCGAAGCGGAAGCTGTTTCTCAGCGACGGCGTGGCGCCGCCCGGCACGGCGGCGGTCGTGAACGTGAGCGGGGAGTGGGGCCGGCGGCTGGCGGCGGAGTGCCGCGGGCCTTACGGTGCGCGTCTGTGGGCCTGCGCCGTCGAGGACGGGGACGACGGGCCGGCCGCGGGGACGGCCGACGTCCGCGCCGTCGACGTCGAGCTCGGCGCCGACGGCGCCGCGTTCACGCTGCTCGCGCCGCGGTCCGGCCTGGAGCGGCGCGTCGAGCTGCGCCTCGCGGCGCGCTTCAACGTCGAGAACGCGCTCACGGCGGCGACCGCCGCCCTGGCGCTCGGACTCCCCGTCGATGACGCCCTGCGCGGGCTCTCGGCGGCCGAGGGCGTCCCGGGGCGCTTCGAGGCGGTCCGCGCCGGGCAGCCCTTCGCCGTGCTGGTCGACTACTCGCACACCCCCGACTCGCTCGAGAACGCGCTCCACGCGGCGCGCTCCATCGCCGCCCGGCGCGTGCTCGTCGTGTTCGGGTGTGGCGGCGACCGCGACCGCGGCAAGCGTCCCCTGATGGGCGGCATCGCGGCGCGCCTCGCCGACCGGACCTACGTCACCTCGGACAATCCGCGCAGCGAGGACCCGGGGGCGATCGTCGCCGAGATCCTCGTCGGCGTACCGGAGGAGCGGCGCGCGGCGACCACCGTCGAGCCCGACCGCCGGCGGGCGATCGAGCTCGCCGTCGCCGAGGCCCGTGCCGGCGACGTCGTCCTCATCGCCGGCAAGGGCCACGAGCAGGGCCAGATCTTCGCCGATCACAGACTCCCCTTCGACGACCGCCTCGTCGCCGCCGAGGCGCTGCGGCACCTCGGCCACGCCGGCGAGGCCGCAGGCGCAGCCCCCGAGGGCGCCTGATGCGGCCGCTCACCCTCGCCGAGGCCGCAGGCGCAGCCCGCGTGGGCGCCTGATGCTGCCGCTCACCCTCGCCGAGGTCGCGGCCGCCGTCGGCGGGGAGCTGCGCGGCGCCGACGGCGCGCTCACCGTGCGCGGCGTCTCCACCGACACGCGCCGCCTGCGGCCGGGCGACCTCTTCGTCGCGCTGCGCGGCGAGCGCTTCGACGGCGACGAGTTCGCCGACCGGGCTCTGGCCGCCGGGGCGGCCGCCGTGCTCGTGCG
>JAZBOM010000185.1:0-3245 GCA_036351205.1 Thermoleophilia bacterium
CAGCCCGGCGAGGTAGTCCTCGAGGACCCCCTCGATATCACTGTACTGCTGGTACAGAGGGTCGTCGCGCAGGTACGCGAGCGCAGCCTGGATCTCTTCGATGGTCCAGTCGCCGTCGATCGTGCCGTCCTGCGCGTCGTCGATGATGGCGTCGATGACGGACTGGGGCACGGCGTACGCCACTGCGGCGACCGCCAGGACCAGCACGGTCACCAGCGCCACGATGATCAGCTTCGACATCAGTTCACCCCCCTCCGCCTCGGTCCACCCGACCAGACGGGTTCTCTCTCTCGGCCCACTTCATGCTTATACCACGCCCTTCCTTGCATGACCATACGCTTGCCTTCGCAAGGGATGGTCTTCGACGCGCCGCGTCGGTGCGTCCCGGGCGGCTCGGCCCGCAAGCCATGCCGCTATAATGCCCACGATGCCGCCCGAGGCGAACATCGAAGCCGGCACGCGGGAGGGACCACGCTTGCGCCTGCGCCGCAGCCGGCCTCGCGACCTCCCCCCGATCGTCGCGGCGCTCGCCGCGGCGGCGGCGTTCGCGTTCCTCTCCGGCGGCTACATCCTGCAGCGCGCGACGCCCATCGCCGGCGCCCTGCTCGTGGGCGCCGCGGTCTGGGTCTGGGTCGTCCGACCCCAGCGCCCGTCGCGGCTGTACCTCGCCGCGCTCGCCGTCTTCGCCGCGTTCACGCTCTGGACGGGCGCCTCCATCGCCTGGTCGTTTGGGCCCGACCTCACCTGGCGCGCGTTCAACGTGTGCCTGCTCTACCTCGCCATCGCGGCGGCGGTCGGGCTCACGCCGGCCCGCCGCCTCCAGTTGCGCGTCCTGGCCTTGGGCTTCGTCGCCCTCGCCGCGGCCGTCGGGGTCTACGCCTTCGCCGGCAAGACGATGCCCGACATCGTGACGCACGCCCACAGGTACGCCCGCCTCGACGCCCCGGTCGGCTACTGGAACGTGCTCGCCCTGCTCATGCTGATGGGCACGATCGTCGCCGTCGCGCTGGCCTCGCGACGTCACTCCCCGCTCGTGTCCCGGGCGGCCGTGGCCGCCGCGGCCGTGCCCATGGTCTTCGCCTTCTTCTTCTCCTACTCCAGGGGCGGCTACGTCGCCCTCGCCGTCGTGCTGCTCGTCTACTTCTCGGTGACCACGACGCGTCTCGCCAGCCTGCTGACACTGGTCGCGATCGTGGGACCTGCGGCCGTCGTCCTCTGGGGGGTGCGCGGCCTCGACACCGTGTTCACGGCGACCACCGACGCGGCCCTCCGGGCGACGGAGGGCGCGATCCTGCTTCGCTGGTCGCTGGTCGCGCTCGCCGTCACGGCCGCCCTCCAGGTCGGGCTCGCCCTACTGCACCGCGGTGTCGCCTGGCCGCGGTGGTCCCGTGTCGCCGCCGGGGCGGTGGTCCTGGCGGTGGTCGCGGTGGTCACCTTCGGGGGCGGCTGGCTGTACGTCCAGGAGCAGGGCGGCAGTCAGTGGCTCCGTGACCAGTACGAGGCCTTCGCGACCGACAGCGACGAGCGGGTCAGCGCCAACTCGGCGGCGCGCGTCTTCTCGCTCAACACCGGGCGCCCGCCGCTCTGGCGCGAGGCCGTCGAACAGTACCGGGCGCTGCCGGCCCAGGGGACGGGGGCCGGCACGTTCTTCTTCACGCACGAGCGCTTCCGGCAGACCGGGGGTGTGGTGCGGCACGCCCACAGCCAGTGGCTCAACGTGCTCAGCGAGCTCGGCTGGATCGGGCTCACGCTCTTCGTGGCGGCGATCGCCCTCTTCGTGGTCGCCGCCTTCCGCCGGCTGACACACGACCGCGGCGACCCCGAGCGCCCGCTGCTGGCCGCGCTGCAGGCCGGCGTCCTCGCCTTCGTGGTCCACATCTCCTGGGATTGGGATTGGGACATGGCCGTCGCCGGCTCCGTCTTCTTCCTCTTCGCCGCGGCCGCCGCCGCCTTCCTGACGACGCGGGGCAACGACCTCGCCGACGCGCGGCGCGCGTCGGAGCGGCCGCACGACGAGCCGGTCGAGGCGGCCAAGGTCGCTGCCGTCCGCGTCGCCGTCCCCGCAGGGGATGCCGCCACCGTCGAGAGTGTCGCCGCGGAGGCCGCCGCCGCCGAGAGTGTCGCCGCGGAGGCCGCCGCCGAGCGCGCCGCCGCAGAGGCCGCCGCCGAGAGCATCGCCGCCGAGGCCGCCGCCGACTCCCGCGTCGTCGCGGACGGCGATGCCCCCGCGGGGATCGGCGCTCCGTCAACGGGGGCGGAACGCTACCCCGCGCCCGACCCCGACCCCGACGCCGACGGCGCCGCCGCACCCGGGCGACACACCCGCGCCCCGTACGCCCCGTTGCCGGTGCGCGTCGCCCTCAGCGGTCTCGCGCTGCTCGCGGCGGTGAGCTGGCTGCCGCCCTACCTGGGCGAGCGGGCCGCCGAGCGCGCCGTGTCCGCGGCCGCTGCCGGCGAGCTCACGCTCGCCGTGCGCGAGGCCGAGACGGCGCGCGCCCGCGATCCGCTGGCCGTCCGCCCGCTCATGACGCTGGCGCTCGTGCAGCAGCAACTCGGGCAGGGGCGCGCCGCGCTGGCCACGCTCGACGAGGCCGCCGCCCTGCAGCCCCAGAACCCCGACGTGCACTACCAGCGCGGTCTCGTCCTGCTGAACGCCATGGGCCGGCCGCAGGAGGCCGCCGACGCCTTCGTGCGGGCGCTCGAGCTCGACCCCCTGGACGACATCACCGCCTTCCAGCTGTCGGTCGCCCTGCGCGAGGTGCGGCGCGCGGGGGGCTGAGGCCGGCGTGCGATCCGTCGTGCCGCCGGCGCGACGGATCGCGGACGCGGCCACGCCGCCGGCCGCGCTCCGGGCGCGTGGTAGACTGACGCCCGTCTTCGGGGCAGTGACGGTCTTGTGACGAAAGGTGGTCGTCGGCATGCACGATGAGGCGCCGGTCGGGGTGGTCGGCACGGGGTACGTCGGCCTCGTGTCGGCGGTGTGCTTCGCTCATCTGGGTCACCACGTGGTCTCGATGGACGTGGATGCGGCCAAGATCGCCGCCCTCCGCGAGGGACGCGCCCCGATCTACGAGCCGGGGCTCGAGAAGCTCCTCGAGGACAACGCCGCCCGGATCACCTTCACGACGTCGCACGACGACCTGGCCCCCTGCCGCATCCTCTTCGTCGCCGTCGACACCCCGCCCTCGCCCTCGGGCGACGCCGACCTCTCGAGCGTGCGGCGCGTGATCGCCGAGATCGCCGCC